>DASYVL010000122.1 GCA_035937135.1 Terriglobales bacterium | reverse complement strand
CAGGTCGTGTTTTCCGGGCACGAACATGTCTATGAGCGGGTAAAACCGCAAAATGGGATTCAGTACTTTACAGAAGGCGCCTCGGCCAAGCTGATGGCCCGGGCCCTTCGGGAGACGAGCTTCAAGGCGGCGGGATTCGATACAGATAATTCATTCATGTTAGTGGAGATCGCCGGTGATGAACTGTATTTTCAAACAATCTCCAGAACCGGCGCGACCGTCGATTCTGGAGTCATCCGGCGGCTCGCCCAAGCCCAGTCTGCGGCGCCCGCCTCCGTGAACTCCGATTCCCGCATGACGCTTCTTCCAGCGATAAGAGGCCTGCGCGGAGGTTCCCACTTGGCGGAGGCACCGGGATCTCGGTTTAGCCCTAGCAATCGACAGGAGCATTCCGGGCAAGTAAGCCGCTGATGCGTCATGATCGGCCCTGGCAGACGACTTTAGAGCTTGGTCCCTAATGCCCTTCCGCCCGGAAAACGAGCGGAAGGGCATCAATCTTTTCTCGGGCGGAAGGGGTATACAATTCTCCCAGGCCACCTTCCCCTTGGGAGGCTCCTACGACCGCGCGCCGCTCCGCCGATCCCGCCTTGTCGCCCCCGCCTCCCGCCGAGCCTGTGGACTCGTTCCAGCTGGAAGGGCTGATTACCACTCTAGCCACCAGCTTCATCAGCCTCAACGCGGGTGAGGTGGATTCCGCCATCTGCCGCTCGTTGGGCATCCTGGGCGAATTCGCGGGAGCGCAGCGCAGCTACATCTGCCTGGTCTCCGAAGACGGCACGCGTATCCGCCACACCCACCAATGGTGCGTGACCGGAGTCGAGCCGCTGGAATCGGGCGCCGCCGGCTTTTCCGCCGACGCCTTCCCCTGGTGGGTGCAGAAGCTCAAGAACCTGGAGGAAGTTCACATGCCCGATCCGGACGGGCTTCCCTCGGAGGCCAGCCGGGAGCGCGAGTTCCTGAAAGCCAACAAGGTGCGCTCCGCGCTCATGGTCCCGCTGCGCTACGGGCCGTCGCTGACCGGAGTGCTGGGGTTTGACTCGCTCCACCGTGCCCAGTCCTGGAACGAAGAGCTGATCGCGCTGCTCAAGATCGCCGGAGTGGTGTTCGGCAACGCCATCGAGCGCAAGCGGTCGGAGGAGGAGCGCGGCCGGCTGATCGCGGAGTTGCAGGGATCCCTCGCCAGAGTCCGCACGCTGAGCGGCCTGCTGCCCATCTGCTCTTCGTGCAAGAAGATCCGCGACGATAAGGGCTACTGGAACCAGATCGAGACCTACATCCGCGACCGCTCCGAAGCAGAGTTCACCCACGGCATCTGCCCTGAGTGTGCCCAGCGACTCTATCCCCAGGACTACAAGCCCAAGTAGCCAGCCATAAGCAGGTAAGGGATAAGCCAGGACGGCGTGGAGCGACTGCGTATAGCCGATCGCTTATTGCTTATCGCTTCGCAGGCGGGTGCCAGCGGCCTCCTGGTAGATCTCCATCAGGCGGGTGACCGACGCCTCCCAGGAAAAGCGCTGCACCTGCTCGTAGCCGCGCTGCTTCAGGCGCTCGCGCAAGGGCTGGTCCACCAGCGCGCGGTGCAGGGCGTGCATGATCTCGAAGACGTTCTCCGGATTCACCAGTACGGCGGCGTCGCCGACCACCTCGGGCAACGACGATGTGTTCGAGGTCACGACCGGGGTTCCGTGGGCCATGGCTTCGAGCGGCGGCAGCCCGAAGCCCTCGTAGAGCGAGGGGAAGACGAAGATCTTGGCCAGGTCGTAGAAGATGCGCAACACCTCGGTGGGCACAAAGCCGAGGAAACGCACCTCATTCTGCACGCCGCTGCGGATCACGGTGCGGCGCAGGTCGGGATGCTGGGAAAGCTCGTCGCCGATGATGATGAGCCGCAGGTCGGGGAACTTCCCTTCCTTCTGCAGCTCGCCTTTGAGCGCGGAAAACGCCTCGATGATGCGTACCACATTCTTGTGCGGCTTGATGTTGCCGGCGTAGAGCAGGAAGGGATAGTTCACCTGGTAGCGCTCGGCGACGAGCTGGCGGTCGGCGTCGGTGGCGTGGCCACGCTGGAAGTTCTCGTCAATGGCGTTGTAGAGGACCTCGATCCTCCCCTCCGGGATGCCGAAGATGCGCACCATCTCGCTGCGGGTGAAATGCGAGACCGAGCAGATACGCGCCGCATGACGCAGCGCGTAGCGTGTGAGGCGGGAGTGAAACAGACGCCGGAAAATCGAGCTGCCTTCCCGGGGATGCATGTAGGACTGCAGGTCGTGCACGGTGAGCACGTAGGGCAGCGGCATGTGGCGCGGACGCCAGAACAGATGCGGCACGTGCACCAGGTCGCAGTCGTACTTGCGCACCACGCCGTAGAACTCGAAGTAGTTGCGAACCGAGCGCTCCAGATGCGGGAAGACCACGGGCAGGAAGTTCTCCGGCAGGCGGCCGAAGTCGCGCTCCAGATCCGAGATCCCGATCAGAACATAGTGATTCTTCTGGTCGAGGCGTGCCAGCGTCCGCACCACGTTGCGGATGTGGGTGCCGATGCCGAAGCTGCCGATGCGGCGGACGTCAATGGCGATGCGCACAGCGGTAGTGTAGCGCCAGTGGGCTTCAGGCGGCGGGCACGCCAACGCGGCGTGAGGCGTACAGCGGAAATGCCTCGGCTAGCTCCAGTACCTGCTTGCGGATGCGCGCCAGGACGGCGGCGTCCGTGCGGTGGTTGAGCGCTTCGGCGATCCAGCGGCCGATGCGGCGCATATCCTCCTCGCCCATGCCGCGGGTGGTGAGCGCGGGCGTGCCGATGCGGATGCCGGATGGCTTCATGGGTGGGTTGGTGTCAAAGGGGATGGCGTTCTTGTTGACGGTGATGGCAGCCTCGCCCAGCACCTTCTCCGCCTCGCTGCCCAGCATGCCCTTGGAGAAGACATCCACCAGCATCAGGTGGGTGTCGGTTCCGCCGGAGATCACGCGGAAGCCTTCGGCGGCCAGGGTTTCCGCCAGGACCTTGGCGTTGGCGACGACCTGGCGCGCGTAATCCTTGAAGCTGGGCTGCATGGCTTCCAGGAAGCACACGGCCTTGGCGGCGATGATGTGCACCAGAGGCCCGCCCTGCATTCCGGGAAACACGACTTTGTCGATGGCGGCAGCGAACTCGGCTTTGGAGAGGATCATGCCGGAGCGCGGGCCGCGCAGCGTCTTGTGGGTGGTGGTGGTGACGATGTGCGCGTGGGGCACGGGCGAGGGATGCACGCCTCCGGCGACCAGGCCGGCGAAGTGCGCCATGTCCACGAGATACAGTGCGCCCACTTTGTCGGCGATCTGGCGCATACGCGCGAAGTCGATGATGCGCGGATAGGCCGAGCCGCCGCCGATGATCAGCTTGGGGCGCTCGCGCTCGGCCAGCTTTTCCAGGTCGTCATAATCGATGGTTTCGGTCTCTTTGGTGACACCGTAGGGAACGATCTTGTAGGTCTTGCCGGAAAAGTTCAGATGATGGCCGTGGGTGAGGTGCCCGCCGTGGGCCAGGTTCAAGCCGAGGATAGTGTCGCCGGGCTGGATCACGGCGGCATACGCCTCCATATTGGCCTGAGAGCCGGCGTGAGGCTGGACGTTGGCGGCCTCGGCGCCGAAGAGCGCCTTGGCGCGGTCGCGGGCCAGGTTCTCCACCACGTCCGCGAACTCGCAGCCGCCGTAGTAGCGCTTGCCGGGGTAGCCCTCGGCGTACTTGTTGGTGAAGACCGAGCCCATGGCCTCAAGCACGGCCTCGCTGACAAAGTTCTCGGAGGCAATCAGCTCCAGGCCCTCGTGCTGGCGGCGGACTTCCTGGTCAATGGCGGCGGCGGTGGCGGGATCGACTTCGGAGAGCGGGCGTGACATGCGGTCGTTCATAGCGGATAGCTTCTTGCTCCTAGCTCTTAGCTTCTGGCTCCTGGCTTCTAGCTTCCGGCGAGTAGCGTGAAGAACTGTTTCCCGAAAAGATCACTTTGTCGCGGGCTTCGCGGGCTGGCATTGATTCTCGTCGTGTTCGAGCGCGGTGATCTTGTCCACACGGCGCTGATGGCGGCCCCCGGCAAAACCGGTGTGCAGCCACTTGTCCACGATCTGGAAGGCGGTGGCGTCATCGAGGATGCGGGCGCCGATGGCCAGCACGTTCGCGTCGTTGTGCTCGCGGCTGAGCTGGGCCTCCAACTCCGAGGTGACGTTGGCGGCACGCACGCCCGGGACTTTGTTGGCGGCCATGGCCATGCCGACGCCGCTGCCGCAGACGAGAATGCCCCAGTCGGCGCGCTTGCCGGCTACGTCGTGGGCCACGTCGCGGGCGTAGTCAGGGTAGTCCACGGAGTCGATCGAGGTGGTGCCGCGGTCGGTGATCTCGATGCCCTGCCCGGCTAGGCGCTGCTTGATCTTCTCCTTGAGCTGGTAGCCGGCGTGGTCGGCGCCGAGAGAGATCTTCATGCGGGTCATTCTAGCGCGTCCTGAGGACGCCCGCGAAACGCCTCAACCTCGCTCAGGATGACAATCCATGCGAAACCTTGGCCGGGATATTCTATAATCCCGCCGAATCCTTCGCCCACGAGGTGAGTCATGGCAACCGTTCCCACTCCCGAGACCGAACAGACGCAACCGCCGGAAAAGGGGTTCAAGTACATCCTGTTCGAGACCTCCGGCTACATCGCGCGGCTGACGTTGAACAATCCGCCGCACAACGTGCTGGTGGTGCCGCTGATGGTGGAGATGGCGGAGGCCATTGAGAGCCTGAACGGCCGAGGCGACATCAAGGCCATCCTGCTGGAGTCGTCGCAGAAGACGTTCTCGGCGGGCATCGGGCTGGAGGACTCGAAGTCCGACCGCGTTTTCCAGACGCTGGACGCCTTTAACCGCGTCTTTCTGGCGATCAAGGAAATCTCCAAGCCGCTGATCGTGGTGGTGAACGGGCCGGCCATCGGCGCCGGGTCGGAGCTGGTGGCCTTCGGCGACATGGTGATCGCTACCCCCAAGGCCAAGTTCGCGCAGCCCGAGGTTAAACTGGGCATCTTCCCGCCCTTCGCCGCGGTGATGCTGCCCCAGGTCATCGGGCCCAAGAAAACGTATGAGCTGATCCTGACGGGCGAGGCGCTCTCGGCCGAGGACGCGCGCCAGCTCGGCTTCGTCAACAAGGTGGTACCGGAGGCGGAGCTGAAAAAGGCGGTGGATGACATCGTCAACAAGATCGGCGAATTCAGCGGGCCGGTGCTGGAGATGACCAAGCAGGTCATCAGCGGCTCCCAGGGGCTACCCCAGAAAGAAGCGATGAAGAAGTCGCAGGACATTTACCTCAACCAGCTCATGGCGCTGGAAGACGTGCAGGAAGGCCTGCGCGCGGTGCTAGAGAAGAGAAAGCCGGTGTGGAAGAACAAGTGACGGCGCCTTGCGGGCGTGAGGCCGCGGCGGCCGGGAGCCCGCAGCCGTCATCCTGAGCGCAGCGAAGAATCTCGCTGCAGCCGTAAGCAGTCAAATGGGCGGTTCCGCCGCTCAGCAGTACCCACCTGAAACACTTCTGCCAGGGCAGGGGTCCCTCGACTCGCGTTCAGGCGCATGCGCACCTTCGCGTTCGCTCAGGATGACAATTACAAAGCGTTATTCAGGAACGACGCCAGATAGTAGGCGTCGAGGTATTTGAAGGGCGTTTCGCCGACGACGTAGTGGCCGCAGGGGAGGATCGAGACCTTGTGGTCCAGGCGGCGGCGCTCGAACTCCGCGACTACCTGCCTGGAGAACTCTGGCAGAAACGTGAGGTCGTGGGTGGCGTATACCACCAGCGACTTCTTGGGGAAGCGCTCGAACTTGTCGAAATATGACATGGGACTGATGGCCAGCCAGGCGCGGCGCAGGCGGTCGAGATCGATGTGCGACTCAATCCCCGCGCGGATGTGGCGAGTGGACTGCCCGCTCCAGACCACGTCGGCGAAGTAAGTGGAGGCGTGGTTGAAGGCGTTAGCGCGCAGGCGCGAATCGTGGGCGCTGGCGATGAAGGCATAGCAGGAGCCCAAGCTGGTGCCCTCGATGCCCAGGCGGGTGTAGCCCTGGGACTCGAGCCAGTCGAGGCAGCAACGGACATCGAGGATCGCCTGACGTGCGGCGTCGATGGTGCGGGCGATATTGGCGGAAACAGCGTAGTCGGCGCGCTCCAGCTCCGCGGGCCGGCGGATGTCGTGATAGGGCATGCTCAGGCGCAGCGCTGCGATCCCCAGGAAATTGAAGATGCGGCAGAGGCCGTTGTGGCTCTCGGCGTCAGAGTTCCACTGCGGCAGCACCACAACGGCGCGGCGGCCGCGCGCGGGAAACCAGCGGGCGTTGGCCAAGTTGTTTTCCGGATAGGGAGTCGCGACCGGCGAGGTAAAGCGCAGGAAGTCGGCGACTTCCCTCTTGCCGCGGTCGGGCTGCTGGTCGCTGGTGCGGTAGAGCTCGGCGACCCGGCGCTCGAGGCGGAAGTCGGATGGAGTCTTGTAGGAGAAGAAGTCGTCGCTCTGGTCAACGATCTCGCGGTTCAGGCGGTGAAGGAACGCTTCTTCGCCGCCGGGTGCGGGGAAGTTGCCGTTGACGCTGGGCCAGGCCCGAATCCATTCCGCGCCCCAGTCGAAGGGGCGAACGATGCGGTTGGTGTCGTGCTCGGTGAGACGCGTCTCCCAGTCGTACATCCAGCGTTGGTAGAGGGTGCGCATGAATCTCACAACTATAGCAAAGCTGGAATCTGCGCTGGTGAAGCCGAGATCCTTCGACTCGGGTTTCCCTCGCTTGAGAGAGCGCGCGGGAGTCCTCCCTCGCTCAGGATGACGGCAGAAGACAACCGCGAGGTCCTTCGCCCGCCTGCGATGGGGCTCAGGATGACAGTTGCGATTGGCGGGCGCGCCAGGCGAACCATAGGGGCACGGCAATCATGCCCAGCCATCCCAGGGCGCGGACGACGGCGGCGATGCGGGTGTCGTAGGGCAGCAGGTTGAGCTGGCTGAAGATCATGTTCCAGTCGTGGCCGATGTCGCCGTCGCCGCCTTCGGCACTCACCAGCGGCAGGTCGAGGGCGCGGGCGTCGGCCATGTAGGTGGCGATGCCGAGGAAGTTCTCGAAGAACAGGAAGGAGCAGAAGGTGGTCCCCGGCAGCTGGCGCATGCGCACGAAGGCGAGAGCGAGGGCGGCGGGGACGAAGAGTTGCAGGATGGTCCCGCCCCAGAGGTGCAGCGTCTCGCCGAAGTAGCCAAAGAGGGGATGGCCGGCCTCGTGGGTAACCATGTTGACGGCGTCAAGGAACAGGTTCAGGCCGTGCTCGCGCCAGGCGTAGAGGAGGAAGGCAGAGTAGGCGACGAGCCATCCCGCCATGGCCCAGAGCGGCACCGGCTTCCAGGGCTCACCGAGGAATTCGAGGTACTCGGACTGGCGCAGGCGCTGGAAAAACCCCATGCCCTACTCCACGTACTTCCGGGGCACGCGCTTGGAGATGTTGCAGAGGACTTCGTAGGGGATGGTTCGGCTGAGATGGGCGTGGTCCCAGGCGGTGACGCTGCGGGTCCCGGCGGCGCCGAGCAGGAGGACCTCGTCGCCGATTTCCACGCCGGAGATGCCGGTGACGTCGATGAGGGTGAGGTCCATCGAAATATTGCCGACGATGGCGGCGTAGTCGCCGCGCACGATGACCCGGCCGCGCGAAGAAAGCTGGCGGCTGAGGCCGTCGGCGTATCCCACGGGCAGGACCGCGATCTTCGCCGGAGCCTGGGTGACGTAGGCGCCGCTGTAGCCAAGGGGCTGGTGGGCGGCGACCTGGCGCAGCGAGATGATACGCGTTTTCCAGGAGAGCACGGGCTGGAGGGGCAGCTCGACGGAGCTGTCCCGGGCCCCGGTGACGGGCAGGGAGTAGCCATACAACGCCAGTCCAGGGCGGACCATGTTCTTCCAGGTATTGCGGCGGGCGGCGATGGCGCCACTGTTGGCCATGTGGTAGTACACGGGCGAAAGCCCGCTCTCGAGCAGCGCCTTGACGGCGTCCTCGAAGCGCCCGATCTGGGCGTTGGTGGCGGGGTCGTCCGCAACCTCAGACGCGGCCAGGTGGGTGAAAAAGCCCTCCAGCACCACGTGCTGCGCCGCCTTGAATGCAGAAGCGAAGGTGGAGAGGTCCTGCAGATGCACGCCCAAGCGAGCCATTCCGGTATCCACTTTGAGGTGGACGGGGACGGTTTGCCCCTTTCCTTTTTTCGTTTTCTCCGCCGCGCTTTCGAGCAGCTCGATGTGACTCGGGTCCCAGACGGCGGGAGTGAGGTCTTGCTGCAGGATGGCCTCTTCCTCGCCCAGCCAAAAACCGGCGAGCAGCAGGATGCGGCCGGCGATGCCGGCTTGGCGCAACTGCATGCCTTCCTCGGTGGAGGTGACGCCGAACCAGGTGGCCCCTTCCTTCTCGAGCACGCGGGCGCACTCGACGGCGCCGTGCCCGTAGGCATCGGCCTTGACCACCGCGCACACCGTGACTCCGGAGCCGACGAGCTGCTGGAGAGTGCGGAAGTTGTGTCGCAGAGCCGGAAGCGAGATTTCCGCCCAGGTGGGACGCATGCAGGGCGGATTATAGCGGAGGTGTCGGCGGCCGATGATCCGGGGATGAGGGTAGGGGTCCTTCGCCCGCCTGCGCGGGCTCAGGATGACAATCTGGAAGGACCTTTACTCCTCGAGAGCGCGGGACTCGAAGCGGGTGAAGCTCCTGAGGAAAGCCAGGTCGATCTTGCCAGTGGGGCCGTTGCGCTGCTTAGCGATGATGAGTTCGGCCTGGCCTTCGAGGTCGGGACTGTCGCGGTTGTAGACCTCTTCGCGGAAGATGAACATCACCACATCGGCGTCCTGCTCGATGGAGCCGGACTCGCGCAGGTCGGAGAGCTGGGGTCGGTGGTCACCGCCGCGGCTCTCGGGAGCGCGGCTCAACTGGGACAGGGCGAGCACGGGAACGCGCAGCTCTTTGGCCAGGGCCTTGAGGCCGCGGGAGATGGCGGAGACTTCCTGGGTGCGGTTCTCATAGCGGCGGCCGCCGCCCACGGGCGCTGCGGCCATGAGCTGAAGGTAATCCACCACAATCAGGTCGAGCTGCTGCTGGGATTGCTGCAGGCGGCGGGCCTTGGCGCGCATCTCGTGCAGGGAGAGGGCCGGGGTGTCGTCGATGTAGAGCCTGGACTCGCCCAATGAGCCGGAGGCGGCGGTGATTTTCTCGCAGTCCTCGCGGCCGAGAAAGCCCTGGCGCAGCTTGTGCGAATCCACGCGGGCTTGGGAGCAGAGCAGGCGTAGGAGCAGCGCCTCGCGCGACATTTCCAGGGAGAAGACGCCGACGACCTTGCCGTCCTCGATGGCGGCGTTCTCGGCGATGTTCAGGGCGAAGGCGGTCTTGCCCATGCCGGGGCGGGCGGCGAGGATCACGAGGTCCGAAGGTTGCAGACCGCTGGTGATGCCGTCGAGGTCCTCGTAGTGGGTGGCCAGACCGGTGATGCGCTGGCCGCGCTCGTAGAGGGCTTCGATGCCTTTGGGACCGAAGGATTCGCGGACGATCTCGTTCACGCCTACGAAGCCGCGGCCCAGGCGGTCGTCGGAGAGGCGGAAGATGGATGTTTCGGTGGCGTCCAGGACCTCGTCGGCGGTCTCACTCTGCTCCAGGGCACGGGCGATGGCGCCGTTGGCGGCGTGGATGAGGCCGCGCAGCATGGCCTTGTCCTTGACGATGCGGACGTAGTGCTCGATGTTGGGGCGGCGGGGGACGCCGTCGGTAAGCGAGGTGATGTAGGCCACGCCGCCCACCGACTCCACTTCCTTGTGGCGGCCCAATTCCTCGGTGAGGGTGATGAGGTCGATGGGGCGGCTGGTTTCGGAGAGCTCCATCATGCGGCTGTAGATACGACGGTGGGAGTCGAGAGAAAAATCGTCGGGACGCAGCGACTCGGCGGCCTGGTTGTAGGCGAAGTTATCGAGCAGGATGGCGCCCAGGATGGAGCGCTCGGCATCCAGGCTTGCCGGGAGCCCGCGGTCGAGACTGTAGTCGGTGGTGGCCAACGATTCCCTTGTCAGACGCGAGAAGCGGCGGCGCGCGCCTTTAAACCCAAGTATGCCATGACTTTAGTTCGTGGCGAATAAAAAACGAATGGCGGGCCATGCCAGCCGCACGGCACGCTGCCGGCAGGAGTCACTAAACGTCGCTTGTCGGCCTTGGCGGGAGTCTGCGCCTCGAGAAGAATGGGCGCAATCAGAAAGCGCGGCGGCGGTGTGTACATCCTGTTGAATTTGGGGATTGCTTGTGGAAGGGAGAGGAAAACGAAGCCCGCGCGGCCGGGGGCGGCCGCGCCACGTAAGAATTACTCCTGGACGCCGTCCATAAAGGCCTTGAGCTTGCGCGAGCGGGAGGGATGGCGGAGCTTGCGCAGGGCCTTGGCCTCAATCTGGCGGATGCGCTCGCGGGTGACCGCGAACGACTGCCCGACCTCCTCCAGAGTGTGCTCGGAGCCGTCCTCCAGGCCGAAGCGCATCTTGATGACCTTCTCCTCGCGGGCGGTGAGGGTGCGCAGGACGTGCGCGGTCTGCTCCTTGAGGTTGACGTTGATGACGGCGTCGGCGGGAGAAACCACGCCGCGATCTTCGATGAAGTCGCCGAGGTGCGAATCCTCCTCCTCGCCGATGGGGGTTTCGAGCGAGATGGGCTCCTGCGCGATCTTTAACACCTTGCGCACCTTGGCCACGGGAATGTCCATGCGCTTGGCAATCTCTTCCGAGGTCGGCTCGCGGCCCAGCTCCTGCACCAACTGCCGCGAGGTGCGGATGAGTTTGTTAATGGTCTCGATCATGTGCACCGGGATGCGGATGGTGCGGGCCTGGTCGGCGATGGCGCGGGTGATGGCCTGGCGGATCCACCAAGTGGCGTAGGTGGAGAACTTGTAGCCGCGGCGGTATTCGAACTTGTCCACCGCTTTCATCAGGCCGATGTTGCCCTCCTGGATGAGGTCGAGAAACTGCAGGCCGCGGTTGGTGTACTTCTTGGCGATGGAGACCACCAGGCGCAGGTTGGCCTCGATGAGCTCGCTCTTGGCGTATTCGGCGTCAATATCGCCCTGGATGATCTCGCGCTGGGTGCGGCGCAGCTCCTGGAAGGTGACGCCGGCGGCGGTCTCCAGCTTGTCCAGGGTGTGGCGCTGGTCGCGCTGGCGCTTGCGATAGTCGCGCTTCAAATCCTCGCTGCGCGTGCCCTCGATCTTCTTTTCCAGGCTCTGCACCTGGCGGTCGAGGGAGCGCATGGTCTCCACCGTCTTGTTGATGCGGTCGATGAGGCGCTTGCGCTCCAGGTTGGTGAAGCCCAGGCGGCGGATGATGAGCGAGATGTGCACCATCTCGCGCCCCAGCTTCCAGCGGCAGCGCAGGTGCGCCCGGGCCTTCTTCTTGGGCGGGATGGATGCCAGCCGCTCGGTGAGGTGAACCGCCTTCTTGTAGTGCTTCTGCAGCGCGTCGATGCGCTTGGTGATCTCTTTGATCCGGTTCAGGAGGATCTCTTCGGTAATCTCCTCCTCGTCGAAGATGACAATCTCCTTGATGGAACGGACGCCCTTGCGCAGGTCCTCGCCGATGGCCAGAATCTCGCGGATGATGATGGGGGAGCGGGAGACGGCCTTGAGCACGCGCATCTGGCCGCGCTCGATGCGCTTGGCGATATCCACCTCGCCCTCGCGGGTGAGCAGGGGCACGGTGCCCATCTCGCGCAGGTACATACGGACGGGGTCGTTGGTCTTCTCCAGCGCGCCGGGGGTGAGGTCGAGCTCGACATCCTCGCCCGCTTCCGTCTCGCCCTCGAACTTCTTCTCCAAGGTGGCGGAGGGCAGCTTGGGCTGTCCTTCGAGCACATCAATGCCCTGAGTGCCGATGGTGGTCAGCAGGTCGTCCAGGTCCTCGGGCGAATGGACGTCGGCGGGGATGAGGTCGTTCACCTGTTCATAGGTGAGGTACCCCTTCTCCTTGCCCGCATCGATCAGCTTTTTAATGTCGTCGTACTTGTCGTCAAGAGCCAAGCAGTAATCCTCTCGGCGGGCAACGGCTCACGCCCGGAAACAGACACAGCAGCAGATTGAGTGAAAAGGTGAGGAGATGCGAAACCTTCCAATGTTACCAAGTCCCGGTCTTGTTCTTCAACTTGAAAACCAGCCGCCCGCCACTAATCCGGCCTTATGAACATTAGATGGGCGGAAACCTCCATTGGTTTCTGGAATTTACAGGCTTTTTTTGCCTTAGGGGAGAGCCAAAGCACGGTCGAGCTTGACCTTTTCCTGCATGAGCCGGGTGAGGGCCTGGGCGTCGTTCTGGCGCTCGGCCTCGGCAATCTGGGTGCGCAGATGGAGGCGCTGGCGCTCCAGGTGCCGGCGCCGCAAGGCCTGTAGGGCCTCCTCCAGGAGGTCGGCGGTGAGGGGTTCGTCCTCGCGCAGGAGGGTCGAAGCCAGCAGGCCGCGGTCAGCCTCGGAGAGGGGGAGGGCCATTGCGTCGGCGGCGTCCTCGTCGCTGGCGAGCAGCGACTCGAGCAGCGACTCAGCGGCCAGGCCGTGGTGCAGGCGCTCGGCGGTAAGAGCGTAGCGGGCCTGACGCTGGGGATCGAGCTGCTCGGCTGGCTCCGACGCTGGGTTGCCGCCAGACTCAACAGAAAGCTGTCCGCTGGCGGCCAGGGCGCGGATCAGGATGCGCTCGGCGTCGGTGACCTGGGCTTCCGCTGGGGGCTTTACGGTGGTGGAGCGGGTGCCGGCGGCATGGCGCAACTCCTGCATGAGCACGGCGGAATCGATGCCCAGCCTCTGCGCCATCTCCTTGGCCAACTCGTCGCGCGCGATGCGGCTGGGCACACGGTGAATGTGCGGCAGCAGGAAGTTCACCGCCTTCACCTTGCCCTCCGGGGTCCGCGCCGGGAAGGTGGCGCGGGCGCGGTCGATCAGGTAATCGAAGTATTTCTGGGAGTTCTTCAGAGAATCCGCGTAGGCCTCGCGGCCGCGTTTCCTGAGGAAGAGGTCGGGATCGAGGCCGGCGTCGAGGGTCAGGACCTTGATCTCGAAGTCCTCGCCGACCAGCAGAGCGAGCGAGCGGTCGGCGGCGGCGGCGCCGGCGGCGTCGGGATCGAAGTTGACCACGATCTTCTTGCTGAAGCGCGCCAGCAATCGCACCTGGGCTTCGGTGAAGGCGGTGCCGGAACTGGCGATCACGTTGTGAAAGCCGGCGGCGAAGACAGCGATGCAATCCATCTGGCCCTCCACCAGGAGGGCGTAGTCGAGCTTGCGGATGGCCTCCCGGGCGCGGTCCAGGTTGTACAGCACGCGCGACTTGGAGTAGATGGCGGTCTCGGGCGAGTTGAGGTACTTGGGGCCGGCCTTGTCGTCCGTGCCTAGCGCCCGGCCGGTGAAGGCGATGACTTTGCCGGTTTCGTTGGCAATCGGGAACATGATGCGGTTGCGGAATTTTGAGTAGAGCGCTGCTGACCGTTGGCTGTTGGCCTTTGGCGAATCCTTGGCGCTCGCTTCCACTTCCTTCCAGGAAAAGAGGCCGGACGCTTTCAAGAGTTCTTCATCGGAGGCGCCCTTGAGGTGGTCGCGCAGGGGGAAGCCGGAATCGGGGGCATACCCGATGCGGAAGGTAGCGATGGTTTCCTGACTGAGCCCGCGGCCGGCAAGATATTCCCGCGCGGCAGCGCCCTCCGGGGTGCGCAACTGCGCCTCGAAAAAGGCGCAGGCACGCTGATGCAGATCCAGAAGCGCGGTTCGGAGTTTGGCTTCCTGCGCTTCGCCCGGGCCGCTGAACTCCTGCCGGGGCACGGGGATGCCCATCTTTTGCGCCACTGCGCGCACCGCTTCTGGGAAGGTAATGTTCTCGACCTTCTGGACGAAGCTGAAGACGTCGCCCGAAACCCCGCAGCCGAAGCAATGGTAGAACTGCCGCGTGGCGTGCACAGAGAACGAAGGTGTCTTCTCGTTGTGGAAGGGACAGAGCCCGGTGAAGTTCTGCGCCCCGGACTTCTTGAGTTTCAGGTAGTCGCCGATGATGCGGACGATATCTGCTTGCTGCTTGACGGTATCGGCGAAGGAGCCTGGGGTGGACATGCTGGCTGTCTTATGTTCGCCGCGGATGCACGCGGATCAATCGAACAACAAGCATTTTAGTCTGGAGCGGAGTTGTGCGTTCCTGTGGATATCTTGGTGGGGCGCGGCAGAGTCAGCGTGCGGCGACGGCTGCGGGTTCTGTCTGGGCGATAGGCAGTTCGACGCGGAAGGTAGCACCGCCTTCCTTGCGATTCCAGGCCAAGATTTGGCCGCCGTGTTCCTGCACGATGCCGTAGCAGGCGCTCAAGCCCAGGCCGGTGCCCTTGCCCAGGGCCTTGGTGCTATAGAAGGGATCGAAGATGCGGCTGGGCTCGGCCAGGCCGGAACCGGTATCAGCGAATTCCAGGACGATGTTCGGCCCGTCGCGCTTGGTGCGGACCAGCAGCACGCCGCCCCCGGCTTCCTGCAACGCGTCCATGGCATTGCCGACGATGTGGAAGCACACCTGGAGGATCTGGTTGGCATCGCCGCGGATGCTGGGAAGACCGCCGTCCGTCTTGAGGTCGATGCGGATGTTGCCGCCCAGGTTCAACTCGCGGAGCTGCACCGCCTTGGTCACGATGGAATTGACGTCCACCTGCACCTTTTCCGCGGGGCTCTGCTTGGCGAAGCTCATCAGGTCGGAGACCAGAGTCTTGATGCGGCGTCCCTGGCTGTGAATCTTCTCGGCGAACCCGCGGACTTCGGCCGACGCGCCCTCCTGCGTGGCCAGCATCTCGGAGTACCCCAGGACGGCGGTCAGGGGATTGTTGATCTCGTGGGCGGCTCCGGCGACCAGCTGCCCGAGGGCTGCCATCTTCTCCGAATGGACCAACTGTTTCTGCAGGCTTTTCAGGCTTTCCACGGATTCCTCAGAGGCATGGAGCAGGGCCAGCAGTTCGCGGTCCAGCAGGTACTGCTTGAGGAAGACGATGGCGCCCAGCACAAACATGGCCGCGAGGGAAATGAGCACGCGGTAGTCTCGCACCCTTTCGGGCGCGGAGCTGCCGTAGAAGGCCCACAGCGCCAGGCCGGGGATGGAGAGGATGGCAACTATGGCCAGGCGCGACGGCCAGATCTCGTGATGGCCGGCGCCTTCCACCGCGGCATCCGCGGATTGCGGCGCTCCCTTTGCCCACAGCGCCAGAACAACGAACCAGGCCATGGAGGCCACCAAGGGCACGTCGAACATACCGCCGGTGTAGTAATGGCCGCGGTCGAGCTCCCAGTTGATCAATTGCGAGCTCAGCATGTAGAGGAAGAAGGCGCCGAACAGGTGCGCATAAATGCGCTTCCAGGCGCCCCGGGTCCTGACCCACAAGACCCCGACGCCGACCACGAACACCAGCTTTTCCGCGACGTCCAGGATGTTGTAGCTGTAGTTGTAGAGCTCGCCACTGTAGGAAACGTATTGCCAGGGAATGACAAAGAACAGATACAGGTACACCCACCAGAGCATCAGCAGCAGAAACTCGAGGTATCCCAGGCGGAGCGGCCGGTGTCCGTGCCGGAGGTGGGGCTGCAGGCCGAGCGCCGCAATCATGGGAATGACGTGAAGGAAGAACCACACGTCGCCCAGGTAGGGATCGAGTATCTCCTGGCTCAAGAACATGCCCCGGTAAGTCCACAGCAACTGAGCGGCGAACCAGAGCACGCAGCCAACGGTCATCATGCTCCAGAAGGCCCGTACGTTGGCGCGTGACACGCGCGCGTTGCCCCACATGGCCAGGGTGGCCGCCAGCAGCAACGCACTTTGGAGGATGTTGCCGAAGACCTTCAGGCCAGTGCTCTCCGGCACGGTGAAGGAGATCGCCGCGTGGGCCAGCACTATCAAGCTGGAACCCAGGACCCACCAACGGATGCGGGAGCTGTCCATGTGGAGCCCAAGGATATTATCCCTCCGCGCTCAGCAGCGAAAGAGTACGGAAGTAACGCAGAGACAAGCGGCGCCGAGAACCGGCTGAGCGCCTAAGTCCTGAGGAACCGGAGACCTGGGAAGGGCCGCGAACCGGAGTGTCTGCTAAAATCGGGCGCTTATGGCCTTTCCCGTGACCCGCATGCGGCGGCTGCGCCAGAGCGACAGGATGCGCTCGCTGGTGCGCGAAACCCGGCTCACGCCGGCGGGGCTCGTCTATCCCCTGTTCATCTGCCCCGGGAAGGGCGTGCGCAAGGAAATCGGCTCCATGCCGGGAGTGTTCAACCTCTCCGTGGACCAGGCGGTCAAGGAGGCGCGCGAGGCCCACTCCCTCGGCATTCCTGCGGTCATTCTTTTTGGGCTGCCGGCGAAGAAGGACGAGGTAGCCACCGGCGCATGGGCCGACGACGGCATGGTGCAGCAGGCGGCGCGCGCCATCAAGCGCGAGGTGCCCGGGCTGCTGATCATTGGCGACGTCTGCCTGTGCGAATACATGTCACACGGCCACTGCGGCGTGGTGCGCATGGCGAAGAAGCCTTCGGGCAAGGGCGGAAAGGCTTCGAAGTCGCCGGCGGAGTACGAGATTCTGAACGATCCCACGCTGGAGATCCTGGCCAAGACGTCCGTCTCGCTGGTGCGCGCCGGGGTAGACATCGTCGCCCCCTCGGACATGATGGACGGCCGCGTGGCCGCCATCCGCAAGGCGCTCGACGTCGCCGGCTACATCAACACGCCTATCCTTTCTTATGCGGCCAAATTCGCCTCGGCCTTCTACGGGCCCTTCCGCGAGGCGGCGGACTCCGCGCCACAGTTCGGCGACCGGCGCTCCTATCAGATGGACGGCGCCAACCTCCGGGAAGCCCTGCGCGAGATTGAACTGGATATCGAGGAAGGCGCGGACATGGTGATGGTGAAGCCAGCCATGCCCTATCTGGACGTGATCGCCGCGGCCCGCGCGCGCTTTGGCGTGCCGCTGGCCGCCTATCAGGTGTCGGGCGAGTACGCTATGCTGCTAGCGGCGGCGCGCAACGGGTGGCTCGACCGCGACCGCGTCATCCTGGAGTCGCTCACCTCCATCCGCCGCGCCGGAGCGGACATCATCCTGACCTACTTCGCCAAGGACGCGGCCCGCCTGCTGGGCTGAGGCCGGGATTCGCTTCCCTTTTGCCGCTGTTCTAAAATCCGAAGGCGGCCCTGGATCATCCAATCCTCAGAAGAACGGGAGCGTTACTGTGGCTGAGACCATCTACGACGTCGCCATCATCGGCGCCGGCCCCGGCGGCTACACCGCCGCCATCCGCGCCGGGCAGTGGGGCCTGAAGGTCTGCCTCATCGAAAAAGACGACAAACTGGGCGGCACCTGCCTGCACGTGGGCTGCATCCCTACCAAGGCCCTCTTGTTCAACGCCGAAGTCTACGAGTACATGAAGGCGGCCAAGGAGTTCGGCATCGAGGGCGTCACCAGCCCCAAGGTGAACTGGGCGGCGGTGCAGCAGCGCAAGAACAAGATCGTCACCAAGCACACCAAGGGCCTGGACTTCCTGATGCGCAAGAACAAGGTCACGACGGTGCAGGGCTACGGGCGGCTGACCGGGCCGGCGAAGGACGGCGTGCTGACGGTCGAGGTCTATACCGAGGGCGGTGGGGGCGCGGCGGGCGAGAACACCTTCGTCAAAACCAAGAACGTCATCCTGGCCACGGGCTCGGAAGCGAAGATGCTTCCCGGACTCGAAGCCGACTCGCGCGTGCTGACCAACATCGAGATTCTCAACCTGAGCGCCCTCCCCAAGTCGCTGGTAGTGGTGGGCGCGGGCGCGGTGGGCGTGGAGTTTGCCTCCATCTACCGCTCGTTCGACGCCGAGGTCACGGTACTCGAGGCGCTGCCGCGGATGGTGCCGCTCGAGGACGAGGACATCTCCAAGGAGCTGCTGCGGGCCTTCACCAAGAAGGGCATCCAGTGCCACGTGAGCACTAAGGTGGGGAAGGTGGAGAAGACCAAGACCGGGATCGCGGTGACGTTCACTCCCGCCGACGGCAAGCAGCAGAAGATCGAGGCGGAGAGGATCCTGATTGCTGTGGGACGTGCGCCGCGCACCGACAACATTGGGCTGGAAAAAACCAAGATCAAGCCGGAGCGCGGCTTGATCAAGACCAGCGAATGGATGCAGACCGACGAGCCCGGCGTTTACGCCGTCGGCGACATCGTGCTGGGCATGCCGCAACTGGCGCACGTGGGCTCGATGCAGGGGATCGTGGCCGTGGCGAAGATCGCGGGCAAGCCGGCCAAGCCGCTGAACCCGTCGCACATCCCCAACTGCACCTACTGCGAGCCGCAGATCGGGAGCGTGGGCCTGAGCGAAGCCAAAGCCAAAGAGGCGGGGCGCAAGGTG
>DASYVL010000121.1 GCA_035937135.1 Terriglobales bacterium | reverse complement strand
CCTCGCGCCGCCGAAAACGCTGCACCTTCTCGGGCGCTGCCTTCCGCTTTAGGCGGACGGGGATCGTGCGGTCGGCGACGGTATCGGGTAGCGTGCCGAGGCCCGCGAGGGCTTTCGGACAGAAAACCTTGAAATCCTTGTAAGTGATGTTCGCTCCCTGCACCACGGACATGGACGCTACCCCTCCGCGCCGATGACCAGCGTTGAGCAATCCGCGCAAAGCCTCGGCGTATTCCTTCTCCCCTTTGAAAGCAGCGTCCGACTCGTCCAGCAGAAGGGTTGGCGATTCCTCGTCAATCTTCCGCTTGAGTACCGAGGCCGTAGCGGAGCAGGTGAACCAGGGCTTGTTCACCAAGAGTTCCAGCACTTCCAGCAGCCTGGTTTTCCCCGATTGTTTCTCGGCGGAGCGGATGGCGAGGTAGGCCGTGGCCTCGGCAGCGTCGAAGGCGTGCGTGTGCGCCACCCAGAGAGCGCACAAATCGGCCTGGGCGAGCGTTAGCGACACGAAGCGACGAATGAATCCGCTCACCTCGACCAGCAGGGATGCTGCCTCCGAAGCGTCGTCTGGCGGTGGCGGGCTCATTTGGCCTCCGCGAGGAACCGGGCGACTTCGTCAGGGTGGAACAGGAGCCTGCGGCATATACGGAGTGGCCTTAGCTTGCCCTCGCGGACCCGCTTGCGGATTGTGTGTGGGGAAACCCGCAGGGCCTCGGCCAACTCGACCAGGCTCAGGAGCTGGGGGATGGCGGTGCTGGTCACTTGGCCCTCTGACGCAGCCGCGCCCGGACTGCCTGAGCCGGGATGCGCCACTTGCCGTCCTGTTTCCTGGCCGCAGTCAGCCGCCCGGAGTAAAGGAGGCGATAGACCGCATCAACCGTGACGCCCAGCTTGCGGGCGGTTTTGCTGACACTCATCGTCTGCATGGAAACTCTCCTTGCCAACTACCACTATTAGATGATAGGCTGAGGGCATCTTTAGGTCAATGACTTTAGTGAGCTAAAGCAATGGTCAGACCAGGCACACGCGGCAAGTCCTCAAGCACGCTGTGGAGCTTCCGGCGGGAGCTTGACGCCTGTAGTCCTGGGACCCTCGATGTGATGGAGCTTTGCCTCAGGACGGACCCACGCATTCTGAACGCGGCCATGGAGAAGGACCTCTCCCGTAAGCGGAAGGGCCTCATCTTTGAGCTGGCGAACATGCATGAGGAGGGCTTGGGCCGATTCCAAAAACACTTCGGTTCCCTGTTTCGGCAGGAGCCGGATGTGCTTCTGCGGAACGCACGGCGCGACTTGCGTCGTGTGTGGCTCCATTCGACACCAGTACGCGAGAAACAACGAGTGGTGGACGCTTGGCTAAAGGCAGGAGTAGCGAGGCTGGAGAACGACGGCATACTGGCCCCACTCGCAGTTGGCCGAGTCATCCTCGACCCAAGAAGCTTCCCGATGCAGCTTGTCGCAGGGATTCTTGAGAACTGGCGTCGGTTTAGGACCTGCGGAAATCCGCAGTGTCCGGCACCCTATTTCCTGGCGAAGAGAGAGACTCAGAGGTATTGCGAGCGTGGGGAGTGCACGGCGTACGCTCAGCAGCAGTACGCGCTGAAATGGTGGGATAAGGAAGGCTGGAAGAGGCGGGCAGCGAAAGCAGCCAAAAGCAGAAAGAGGAGAAGCAGACATGGCACTCGTAAAAAGAGGTAGGACGTGGCACACGCAGTTCTGGGTGGACGGGCAGCGCTTCCGGCAGTCCCTCCACACTGGCGACTGGAGGGAAGCCCAGGCGGAGGAGAAAAGGCTGATAGCGCAAGCCGAGCAGGGCAAGCTGGCCGCGACCAGCCAGCAGTTCTCACGGCTTCCCTTCTCCGAAGCTCTAGCCCGCTACCTGGCGGACCGGGCTGCGCGTGTGGGCGCGAGAAGCCAGCGGTCGGAAGCTGACCACGCGAAACCGTTGCGCCTGCATTTCCGCCAGAACCGGGTGAGGCAGATCACTACAGAGGGAATCCTTGCCTACATCCGCCAGCGCAAGGCCGGCGGGCTTTCCAATACGACCGTCAACATGGAGATCGGAATCCTGCGGCGCGTCCTCAAGCGGGCGAAACGCTGGCACCTGGTAGCGGACGACATTCGCACACTGCCGGAGCGCCGGGACATCGGGCGGGCGCTCGGTCGGGACGAAAAACTGCGGCTTCTGAAAGTAGCCGCCAGCCGCCCCGAATGGCAAACCGCTCACTGGGCTGCCGTGATTGTCCTGAATACGACCATGAGGGGATGCGAGGTCCGCGAGTTGCGCTGGCGAGATATTGACCTGATGGGTTGCACCCTGACGGTGAGGCGCTCTAAAACGCTGGCGGGGGAGCGGGTGATTCCGCTGAATCAGGACGCACTGGCGGCGATCCTGGCCCTGCGCGACCGCTCCAAGCGGTTATTCGGGGAGACGCTGTCTCCCGACTGGTACGTCCTTCCGCACGCCGAGGGCTACTCCAAGCCCGACCCAACCAAACCCATGTCGGGTTGGCGCTCCGCCTGGCGCAAGCTGACCAAGGAAGCCGGGCTGCCGGGCCTGCGCTTCCACGACCTGCGGCACCACGCCATCACCGAGCTGGCCGAGTCGCAGACGAGCGACCAGACGACCATGAGCATCGCTGGGCACGTCTCGCCCCGGATGCTTGCCCACTACTCCCACGTGCGCCTGGAGGCCAAGCGCAAGGCACTGGACGGCCTTTCTAGCAGACGGTTGGACGTGGGGAAAGAGGGGGGTCTAGGGGGTAGTTACGACACAAATCACGACACAAATCCGGCACCAGGCGACCTACCAGCACCGGAAGCCATTGAAAGGAATGGCGGGGACGACGGGACTCGAACCCGCGACCTCTGCCGTGACAGGGCAGCGTTCTAACCAACTGAACTACGTCCCCGCTGATTTGTCCCGCGGGTGCGGGACGGGAAAGCGGATTCCTGGCGAAACAACTGGTGGGCAGTGAAGGACTCGAACCTTCGGCCTCCTGCTTGTAAGGCAGGCGCTCTAACCAGCTGAGCTAACCGCCCCACAGGAGCCAAACTCGTCTCCCAAGTTCCGAGTATACGTGAGCCTCGAAATCCGGGCAAACCTGCGCGGGTTCTCTCAGTTTACTTCCCGAGCCCGCCGGAGATGCGGTAAAACATTGCATCCGGGAGCGCTCGGGAACATCCAACCCAGGGTACAGAGGCAGAGCGGCGAATGAAGATCGGAATCACCTGTTATCCCACCTATGGCGGCTCGGGCGTTGTGGCCACGGAGCTGGGCCTGGAGCTGGCGCAGCGCGGCCACGAGATCCACTTCATTTCCTACTCGCAGCCCATCCGCCTGAACACGCCCCAGCCCAATATCTATTTCCACGAGGTGGACGTCTCGATGTACCCGCTCTTCGAGTTTCCGCCCTACGACCTGGCGCTGGCCACCCGCATGGCGGAGGTAGCCGAACTCTACCGCCTCGACCTGCTGCACGTGCACTACGCCATCCCGCACTCGGTGAGCGCGCTTTTGGCTCGCCAGATGCTCGCTGCGGCCTCCGGGACACGGCGCCGCCGGCTGCCCTACGTCACCACGCTGCACGGCACGGACATCACCCTGGTGGGCGCGGATCCCTCCTACCTGCCCATCACCCGCTTCTCCATCGAGCAGAGCGACGGCGTGACCGCCATCTCCCACTACCTGCGCGAGCGGACCCTCAAGGAGTTCGACATCAAGAATCCCATCCAGGTGATCCACAATTTCGTGAACTGCAGCATCTATCGCCGCGACGAGGGCGCCGCCGAGCGCCGCAAGGAATACTCTCCCAACGGCGAGCGCGTCCTCGTCCACCTGTCGAACTTCCGGCCGGTCAAGCGCCTGCAGGACGTGGTGGAGGTCTTCGACCGCGTGCGGAAGGAGATTCCTTCGCGGCTGCTGCTGATCGGCGACGGCCCCGAACGCTCGACCGCCGAGTGGCTGGTGCGCCGCAAAGGACTTCAGGAGCGCGTGCTCTTTCTGGGAAAGCAAGACCGTGTGCAGGAGAAGCTGGCGGTCACCGACCTGATGCTTTTGCCCAGCGAACTCGAGTCCTTCGGCCTGGCGGCGCTCGAAGCCATGGCCTGCGAGGTTCCCTGCGTCGCCACGCGAGTGGGCGGCCTGCCCGAGGTCATCGAGGACGGAAAAACCGGCTTCCTGGCTGAGGTCGGAGACGTCGATACCATGACGCGCCAGGCGCTCGACATCCTCAGCGACGAGCAGCGCCTGCGTGAAATGGGACGGCGCGCGCGCCAGGCGGCCGAGGAGCGCTTTGCCGCCTCGCGCATCATTCCCCAGTATGAGGATTTCTACCGCTGCGTGCTGGAGCGGGCCTCGTAAAGCACAGCGGCCGCCGACTCCGACTTGGCTCCGGCCTCGGTCTGCACCAGCGGCAGCTCCAAGGTAATGCGAGTTCCCTCGCCGTCGCGGCTTCCGCTGGACATCTTGGCTGCGTCGCCATAGAGGACGTGGAGCCGCTCGGCCACATTGGCCATGCCGATGCCGGTGCTGGAGGAATCGTCTGCGGGTTGCGCCCCCGCCTCCGCCATGCCCACGCCGTCGTCCTCCACCTGGATCACCAGCTTGCCGTCGGCCATATGGCTGCGCAGGGTGATGGAGCCGCCGTCGAGCTTGGGGGCGAGCCCGTGCTTGATGGAGTTCTCCACCAGCGGCTGCAGCACCATGCTGGGAACCAGAAGGTCGAGCGTCGCCGGATCGAGCTCCTTGAGGACCCGCAGCTTCTCGCGGCCGAAGCGCACCACCTCGATGTCCAGGTAGTCGTCGATGAATTCCACCTCTTCACGCAGTTGGATGAAGGCCTCGTGCTGGCGCAGCAGCCGCCGCAGGATGCTGGCCAACTTCACCACCAGCTCACGGGCGGCGTCCGGATCGAAGCGCACCAGGGAGGCGATGGAGTTCAGCGTGTTGAACAGGAAGTGCGGGTTGATCTGGGTCTGCAGCGCCTCCATGCGCGCCTGCAGCAGCAGCCGCTCCTGCTCCTCCAGCTTCAGTTCGATGCGGGTGTTGTTCCAGATCTTCAGCGGGATGGCCACCACCGCCACGCCCGCGGCCCAAAAGGCGAAGAACACCAGCGCATCCGTGACCATGTTATGCGTCCAGGGCGGAAAGCCCATGTAGAAGACCCGGCCCGGAAGCGCCCCGCCGACCAGGATGTGGACGTACTGCAGCGCCAGGATCAGGGCGAAGAAGGCGGTCTGCCACTCCATGCGCCGCCGCTGCACGTTGCGCTTGAGCCAGCGATAGATGCTCAGGTCAATGAAGGGCGAGAACGACCAGATGTCCTCATGGTCGCGGGCCAGCGTGCGCAGCCATCCCGCGGCCACGCCCGCCCCGACGTTCATGGGAAGAGTGGCGAACTCGCCGTGGATCATCGCCGGGATGGCTACCAGGGCGCCGCCGACTCCGCCGGTCACGCGTCCGCCGATCACCCCCAGCAGGATGGCGCACTCATATCCCAGATCGGCGGCCAGGAAGTTCTTCACCGACAGGCGCACCACCACGCCCAGCGCGAGCGGCACTACCAGGAACAAAGCCATGTGCAGCTTCTGCGCCAGCGTCCGCTCCTCGCGGAAGAGCAGAGACTTGAAGTAGCGGGAGCGCACCACGGCGCTCGCCACCGCGGCGGCCACGCCCAGCTTCACCAACAGCGTGATGAGGATGAGACGTTGATCCACAGCTCGAAACCAATCGTACTGTAGCACGTCCACGCGAGCCGAAGCAGGCGGCCGGCGCGCATATAATGGTGGCGTGAAAGCTTCCCCGAAAGTCCGCAAGGTGGCCGAGGCCGACTTCCCCACGCGCTGGGGAGCATTCCGCATCTTTGGTTTCGAGGGCAGCTCGTCGAGCGACGGACAACCGTCGGCGGAGACGCTGGTCGCGTTGGTGATGGGCGACGTCCACTCCCGCCCGCCGCTGGTGCGCGTACACTCGCAGTGCCTCACCGGCGACGTCTTCGGCTCGCTGCGCTGCGATTGCCGCCAGCAACTGGAGATGGCGCTGAGCATGATCGCCGCCGAGGGCGCCGGGGTCCTGATCTATGAGCAGCAGGAAGGACGCGGCATCGGTCTGGCCGCCAAGCTCAAAGCCTACGAACTGCAGGACGCCGGCATGGACACCGTCGAAGCCAACGAGAAGCTGGGCTTCAAGGCCGACCAGCGTGAGTTCGAACTGCCCGCCGAAGTACTGAAGGCACTCAAGCTCAGCGAGGTGCGCCTGCTCTCCAACAATCCCCAGAAGGTAACGGCACTCGAGCGCGCCGGAGTCAAGGTTGTGGAGCGCGTTTCTTGCGAGGTCGAGCCCCACGCCCGCTCGCGTGCATATATGAAGACCAAGAAGGAAAAGCTCGGCCACCTCATCGGCAATCGCTGAGGCTGCCGCTACCCGTTTTTGAGGACTTGCGCGACCGCGCGACGGTTTCGCGCAGGAAGATTGCGCAGCGCGGAGCGCGCCAGCGCCACATAGATCTCTCGCGCGCCTGGAACTGCTTTCAGCGCCTTCAAGTGGCGGCGGATCGTGCTCACATCCCCCCTTGCAAGAGGGCCGCTAAATGCCTTACCAGCAGATGCTTCCAGGTAGTTGCTGAAGGTTTTCTTCACGATGGGCAGCATCACGTCGCGACGCATGTGCGCGGGCACCCCGGCCGCCGCCGCGACCCGCTCCCCCATCGCCAATGTGGCGATCACCATGGGCGAGGAGAACGATCCGAAGGCGTGGTAGAGGGGTTTGTTGCGTTTGGAGATGGTGAAGACCCTAGCTTTGAGGTCGAGCACGATGCGCCGGGCCAGGCGGACCGCTTCCCGGTCTCCCTCGACCGCGAAGGGGACCTCGGCCATGCGCACCCGCACGCCGGGGACGAAGGTCATCATGGGATGGAGCGAACCCACCGACGCTCCGAGGCGCCTCAGCGGCGCCAGCTCGTCGCTGGAGAGCGCTCCGCTCGAGTGCAGCACGATTTTCCCCTTCCAGCTTCCCTCTCGACTGAGAGCTTGCGCGCAGGGCCGGATGGCGTCGTCGCTCACGCACAGCCAGAGAATGTCGGACCCAGTCGCCGCGCCCAGCACCGCAGACCGGGCGCCGACTCGGCGGGCCAGGGTCCGCGCCTTCTTGCGGGAAGACGCCCGGTCGCGCGAGAGGATGTGGCGGATACGGTATCCCGCGGCGACCAGCGCCGGGGCCAAAGCGTTGGCCAGATTTCCCGCTCCTACAATCGTGATGACCGGCTTGCGCGCCACGCCGCGCAGGATAACAGAAAGCGCTTGGCCACCGCCGCCCGTTACGCAATAGAATCTCGAGGTGGCAAACAAGAAGAAAGCGCGCGTTCTTCGCTCCAAGGTTCTGTTTCGCGGTCCGCTCTTCCGCGTGACCTCGGAGACGGTGATTGAGCCCGGCGGAATCACCGTGCGGCGCGACGTAGTCCGTCATCCAGGTTCTGTGGTGGTTCTGGCTGTGGCCGACGGCGCGCACGGATCTTCCGTCCTGCTGGAGCGCCAGTACCGCCATGCGGCCAAAGACTTCCTGTGGGAGCTGCCCGCCGGCCGCATCGACGACGGCGAAACGGCGCTCGCTGCCGGGCGCCGCGAACTTCTGGAAGAAACCGGATACACCGCGCGCCGCTGGAAGCGCGCCCTCGTCTTCTACTCCAGCCCCGGCTTCCTGGACGAGACCATGACCGTCTATCTGGCGCGAGGACTGAAGGCGGGTCGCGCCCGACCGGAGGCCGACGAATTCATTTCTACGCGACTCTTCCCTCTTGCCACCGCCGTGCGCATGGCTACGCGCGGAACCATCCGCGATGGAAAGACGCTAGCCGCGCTGTTCTGGTTCGCTCGTGTGAAAGGCCGCGGGCGGCGGTAGAATTACCACTTGCCTGCACGACCCACCTCGCCCGTGGACAATAAGAGCATCGCCACGATCCTGTACGAGACCGCCGACCTCATGGAGATCCAGGGCGAGGACTCCTTCCGCATCCGCTCCTACCGCCGCGCCGCCGAGGCCATCGAGAGTCTCCCGCAGCCCGTGGCAGAGCTGGTCACCGACCGCAAGGCCCTGCTCGAGATCCCCGGCATCGGCAAGGGCATGGCCGCAAACCTGGAAGAGATATTCAAGAAGGGCAAGCTACAGGTGCACTCAGATCTGCTCAAGAAGTACAAGCCCAGCATTCTGGAGTTGATGAAGATCCAGGGCATGGGCCCCAAGACGCTGGCTCTGATCTGGGACGCCTTCCAGATCTCGGACGTTGCCGGGGTCGAAAAGCTGGCGCGCGAGGGCAAGCTGCGCGACCTGCCCCGCATGAGCGAAAAGACGGAGCAGAAGCTGCTCAAGGCCATCGAGAACTACCGGCGGGTCTCCGGGCGCTTCCGGCTGGACCAGGCCGCCGAGCTGGCGCAGAAGCTGACGGAGCATTTAAGCGGCGTAGCGGGGGTGGAGAAGATCACGCCCGCCGGCTCGCTGCGCCGCGGGCGGGAGACCGTCGGCGACCTCGACCTGCTGGTCACGGGCAAGGCTTCCACCAACGCCAAGCAGCGCGAAGCGCTCATCAAGAAGATCCTGGCCTTCCCTGGCATCTCGGAGGTCCTGGCAAAAGGCGAGAACAAGGTCAGCTTCAAGCTGCACGGCGGCATGCAGGTGGACATCCGGCTCCTCTCGCCGGAATCTTTCGGCGCGGCGCTGATGTACTTCACCGGCTCCAAATCGCACAACGTCGCCTTGCGCCAGCGCGCTCTGACGATGGGGTACACGCTGAACGAATACGCGCTGGCCCGGGTGAAAGACGAGAAGCGCGTCGCCGGCACAACCGAAGAAGAGATCTACCGCAAGCTTGGCCTCGACTACATCCCGCCGGAGATGCGCGAGAGCCAGGGTGAGATCGAGGCCGCCGAGGAGCACACGCTGCCCGCCCTCATCTCAGAGAGCGACATCCGAGGCGACGTCCACATGCACACCACGACCACCGACGGCCGCAACACCATCGAGGAGATGGCCGAAGCCGCGCGCGCCCGCGGCTACCAGTACATCGCCATCACCGACCACTCCAAGAACCTGGCGATGGCCAATGGCCTGGACGACAAGCGCGCGGTTGAGCACATCCACAAGATCCGCACCGCTGACGAGAAGTCGGACGGAATCAAGATTCTCGCCGGCATCGAGGTGGACATTCTGGCCGAGGGCGAGCTCGATCTTTCCGATTCCGTGCTCGAGCAGATGGACGTCGTGGTGGCCAGCGTCCACTCGCACTTCCAGCAGGAACCGGCGCAGATGACGGACCGGTTGCTGCGGGTGGTCTCCAATCCCAACACCTCCATCCTCGGACACCCCACCGGACGCCTGCTCCTGCGCCGCGAGGCCTACGGCTTCGACTTGCAGGCGGTACTGAAGGCGGCCGCGCAGCACGGCGTGGCGATGGAGTTGAACGCCTTCCCTGATCGCCTCGACCTGCGCGACGTTCACCTGCGCATGGCCAAGGCGCAGGGCGTCAAAGTGGTCATCAACACCGACTCACATCACACCTCGCATCTGGAGAACATGCGCTACGGCATCCTGCAGGCGCGCCGGGCCTGGCTCACGCCCGCGGACGTCCTGAACACGCTTTCGCTCCAACGATTCGCCGCCGCCATGAAACGGCGCTAGCATAGGGAGACCCCATATGGCCGAGAACGCGCCCCAGGCTCCGCCGCCCGACGCCGGGCACATCCCCATGACCGAGGAGATGGACGGCGCCCGCTGGACCCTGCCTCCCATCGTGCCGCTGTTGATCGCTGCTGCCGCCGTCGCTTTGATCGCCGGCGGATACTACTGGTTGGGGAAGGCCAAGCCGGTCTCGTCGGGCGCCATCCGCGAAGTGGTGGCCGCGGAGCAGCCGGACAAGGCCAGCGTCATGGTGCTGGTCCGGCTGGTGGTGGAGAACAAGGGAGAAAAACCATTCTGGGTGCGCGCCACCCGGGTCAGCCTCAAGACCAGCCAGGGGGAGTGGACCGACGAGGCGGCCTCCGCTGTAGATCATGACCGCTACTTCCAGGCCTTCCCGGAGCTGGCCGCGCACCGCGGCCCGGCGCTCCCGGCGGAGACCCGGATCCCGGCAGGCACGAACCAGGAGGGGATGGTGATTGTCAGCTTCCCCGTGACCAAGCAGGCCTTCGACCAGCGGCAGTCGCTCACCGTCACCGTGGATGCCTACGACCAGCCTTCGTTAATCCTCAAGCAGTGAGAAGCGGCCACCGTCGAGGTGGCCGTCTGGGTCTTCCCAAATCTCCAGCTACTGCGAGGGACCCGGCGCACTCTTGGGAGTGCTGAGATAGCCGGTCACCTTGTTCTTCTCCACCGTGAACACCACCACCTCAAAGAGCCGGCGGTCGCGCCCCGTGTAGAACTGCAGTGGCTCCATCATGGTCTTGTCCTTCTTCTCGATGGTGCGGTCGTCGGCCAGTACGTTGAACGTGAACTTGCTCTTCTTCTGGTCCGCCTTCTTCAGCTGCAGGCTGATGGTGGAGAGGAGGGTGGGGCTGGCGCCCTTGAGCAGCGTGAACTCGAAGTAGTTGCGCTCGCCGCGCCGCCGGAGGACTTCCAGGTCCTCGCGAGTGCGCGCGATCAGCCCACTCTGCATTCCCAGGTCGCCGATGGTGCGCTCCAGCTTGGCCTTGGTCGCCTCCAGCTCGGTGCGGGTGGTGGCCACGTCAGTCTTGACGCCGCCTACGTCCGACTTGACCCCCGCTACTTCCCCGCTCACCTCGCCGATGGCCTTCTGCTGCTTAACCGTGATGCGCGTCTCCGCGGCTTTCTGCTGACGCTGCAGTTCCGCCGTGCGGGCGGCCAGGTCTTTCTCCGTCATCCCCAGCTTGGTGCCCAGGGCCTCCGTAGTCGCCAGCAGACGCTCGTTCATTTTCTCCTGTTTCGCCGCTTCCGCCGCTGCCACCTCCTGCTTCGCCTCCGTCCTCGAGATGCGCCCATGCATGTCGAACATGGCGTACAGGGAACCCAGCACGTACAGCCCGGCAATGGCCAGGAGCACGTTGCGCATCATGCCTCCGCCCCCTGAAGAAGGCGGAGCTTCCTTCATTTCCTGTTCTTCCGGCATAAATCTCCTTTAGAAGTGCCAACGCCACTCCCAGGCAGTCTTTCAGCACCGCTGTGGGGTGTCAATGACCTGGGGTAGGGTTCCACCGTCACTTGCTGCTTTGCGCGTGTGCGCTTTTCGCTCGCTGTGGCTTGGGCGCGGCCCGATGCCGAGGTTCGGGGTAGTGCGCGGCGGCGGCTCCGCTCGAGGGCCAGTGGATCTCCATGCCGTTGAGGAAGGTGTGTTTGTGGGAAAGCGTGGCAGCGGCAGCGGCCAGCCGGTTGTACTCCGCCATCTCCGACCTGGAATAGGTGACGTGCAGGTAGCGGCGGCCGTTCTCTTCCGTCCATTCGGAGTAGGAGGGCTGGCGCTGGGCAAGCGCGCGGGCGCGCTCGAAGCCCAGGGAGTCTTCGAAATCGATGAGCACGGTCAGCCCATCGAATCCCAACATGAGGCCGCACCGGGCGCAGCGGGTGTAGGGAGCGACCGACAGTGCGCAGCGAGGACATTTCGCCATATCTAAATCCTCCACTGGAGCGATTAGAGCATTGTTCGATTTAAAATCGCAAGATGGAAATTCGCCGTGAATCCCCGAAAACATCCCGGCCTGCGAACCCCGCGGGAACTTTGCCGGGATTCTTTTACAATACGGGCTGTGAAGAGCTCGGACGCAATCGTGCTCGGCGCCGGGATCATCGGCGTCTCCATAGCCCGCGAACTGCGCAAGCAGGGTATGGAGGTGCTGCTGGTGGAGCGCGGCGAGCCCGGGCGCGAAGCTTCCTTCGCCGCCGCCGGCATGCTGGCTCCCTATTCGGCGGACACGCCCGACACCCTCTGGCGCTTCGCCGAAGCCAGTGCCCGGCTCTATCCTGGCTTCGTGAAGGAAGTGGAGAGCGACTCCGGGATGCAGGTCGACCTCCGCTCCCAGGGGACCATCGCCTTCCTCGAGTCGCAGGAAGAACTGCTCTCCCTGCCCTGCCTGCCGGAATTGGGCGCCTCCCAGATGGCCGATCTGGAGCCCGGCCTCTCCGCTCCCAATGGTCGCGCGTTCTTTCTGGAAGAGCGCAGCGTGGATGCCCGCGCCCTGATGGCGGCCTCAGTGGAAGCGGCCCGGGTCCGCCGCATCCAGCTCCTCTCGGGAGCACCTGTGACGGGGGTTGAGCGCACAGACGGGCGAGCCCTGGAGGTGAAGACCGAGCGCGACCGCCTGCTGGCGCCCATCGTGGTGAACTGCGCCGGCGCCTGGGCGGGGCAGTTCCCGCCTCACAAGTTCCCCACGCGCCCGGTGAAAGGACAGATGCTTGCAGTATCGGCGCCGGAGGATCTGCGGCTTCGCCACGTGGTGCGCACGCCGGCGGTGTACATGGTGCCGCGCTCCGACGGCAGGATCCTGATCGGCGCCACCCAAGAGGAGGCGGGATTCGACCGCACCGTTGACCCCAAGGCCATCGAGCAGCTCCACCAGGCCGCCGCCCGCCTCCTTCCGGCTCTGGGCTCAGCCCGCGTGCTGGAGAGCTGGTCCGGGCTGCGGCCTGGCACCCCGGACGCGCTCCCCATCATGGGGCCCACCGCCACTCCCGGCTACTTCGTGGCCGCCGGGCACTTCCGCAACGGCTTCTTGCTGGCGCCGCTCACCGCGCAAGCTATGGCCTCGGTGATCCGCGGGTCCGAGCCTTCGGTGGACATCACCCGCTTCTCGCCTTCGAGGTTCGAGCGCTGATGGCGTCGGTGGCAGCCATCCGTGAGCACTACGACTCCATGGCGCTCATCTACCGCGCCTTCTGGGGCGACCACATTCACCACGGCCTGTTCCCCAAAGGCGACGAGACTCCAGAAGAAGCGCAAGAGAAGCTTCTGGACTATTGCGTCTCGGCACTTCGCAACCAACCCGGCTCTCGCGTACTGGATGTGGGCTGCGGACATGGCGGCACCGCGGTGCATTTGGCCCACCGCTTCGGTTGTCGCGTCTTGGGGCTGACGCTTAGCGAGAAGCAGGCTGGAATCGCCCGCGGGAACGCCCACCGCGCCGGGGTCGAAAGTCTGGTCGAGTTCCTGGTGGAGGATGCGGAATCGTTCCCCTTCCCCGCTGAGGGATTCGACTTGGTCTGGACCATGGAGTCCTCGGAGCACTTCACTGACAAGTCCCGCTACTTCCGGAACGTCGCGCATGCGCTCCGCCCCGGCGGCGAGATGTTGCTGGCGGCCTGGACCGGTTCCATGCAACGGCCTCTAGTGCGCAAGGTCGCGGAGGCTTTCTTGTGCCCGCAGTTGCAAACGGCCGAAGCCTATGGCGGTCAAATCGAGGAAGCCGGTATGCGGGTGGAGCTTCAGACGGATTTAACACCTCAAGTCCGTCGCACCTGGGAGATTTGCCACGACCGCGCCCGTGCGGCCAGTGCCGTCCTGCCGCTGCTTCCTAGAGCGGTCCGGGCATTCGTGGAGGGGATTGAGGTCATCCGCGAGGCTTACCAGACAGGGGATCTGAGCTATTCCGTCCTGGTTGCGCGGAAGTGAGCGGCTTTCCCGTGTATACTGAACTTTTGTTGAGCATCAACCGTAAGTTTGTCTAGCTGCAATCTGTACCACTCACAAACAGGAGACCCCGGGACTAATGCCCAATGCTGCCGTCGCCTATGCCCAGCAAAACCAGCAGCGCTTCCTCAGCGAGCTGAAGGACCTGCTGCGGATCCCCAGCATCAGCACCCTGCCCGAGCATAAAGAAGACGTTCGCCGGGCTGCGCAGTTCGTCGCCGATGAGATGAAGCGCATCGGCCTGGAGCATGTCGAGATCATCCCCACCCAGGGCCATCCCCTGGTGTACGCGGACTGGTTGCACGCGGCGGGCAAGCCTACCGTCCTCTTCTACGGCCATTACGACGTGCAGCCCCCGGATCCGGTGGAGGAGTGGAAGTCCCCGCCCTTCGAGCCCACCGAGCGCAACCAGAACATCTACGCCCGCGGCGCGGTGGACGACAAGGGGCAGATGTACATGCACCTGAAGGCCATCGAGTCCCTGATGAAGACCGGCGGCAACCACCTGCCCGTCAACGTGCGCATGATCATCGAGGGCGAAGAGGAAGTGGGCGGAGAATCCATCTCCCGCTTCGTGCGCGAGCACTCGGCGCGGCTGAAGGCGGATGTCGCCCTCATCTCCGACACCGAGCTGTTCGCTCCCGATCTGCCCACCCTGTGCGTCGGACTGCGCGGCATGGTGTACACCGAGCTCGAGGCGGTTGGGGCGATGACCGACCTGCACTCCGGGATCTACGGCGGCGCCGCGCCCAATCCCATGGAGGCGCTGGCCCGCATCATTTCCAAGCTCAAGGACGACAAGGGAAAGATCCTCATCCCCGGCTTCTATCAGGATGTCAGCAAGCCCACCCCCGCGGAGCTGAAGGCCTGGAGGTCGCTGCCCTTCAACGAGGAGCGCTACCGCAAGACCGAGGTAGGATCCTCGGTGCTGACCGGCGAGTCCGGTTACTCGGTGTTGGAGCGCACCTGGGCGCGGCCCACGCTGGAGGTCCACGGCATGCCCGGCGGCTTTATCGGCGCCGGCGGCAAGACCGTCATCCCCGCCCGTGCGGCGGCCAAAATCTCCATGCGGCTGGTGCCGGACCAGCGACCCGACAAGATCTTCAAGCAGTACTGCAAGTTCGTGAACAAGCTGGTGCCCAAGGGCATCCACATCAAGATCAAGCAGTTCAGCGTCGCCGACCCCATCGTGGTCAAGACCAACAATCCCTTTGTGAAGGCCTCCACCGAAGCCATGAAGGAGGTCTTTCACAAGGAGACGGTGTACATCCGCTCCGGCGGCTCCATCCCCATCGTCGCTGACTTCGAGAAGCACCTGAAGATTCCCAGCGTGATGATGGGCTTCGGCCTGCCCGACGACAATCTGCACGCTCCCAACGAGAAGTTCCACATCCCCAACTTTTACCGCGGAATCGAATCCATCATCCTCTTCCTGCAGCGGGTGGGCGGGAACCATCAGGCCTGAGCCCGGAGAATCTGCGGCTCGCCGGTTGCATCCGCCCCGGAATCGCGCTAGACTTCTTTCAGCTCTAGCGGTTCCCTGCCACCCCTGTCACACCCATCCAAGTGAGCTGTCGCTGTGTCTGCACGACGGGTACGACATAAAGAAGTCCGAGCCCAAGACCTACTACATCTTGTGTTTTTGGACTTGACCGCCCGTAAGCTTCACCGCTACAGTAGGCCAAACCTGCGTCCACGTGCGGGTGCGGCGAGCTCCCTGAGGAGATAAGTTGCTCAAGCTCAAGAAGCTGGAGATTCTGGGGTTCAAATCGTTCTGCGACCGCACGGAAGTGAAGTTCTTTGGCGAAGGCATTGCCGCCATCGTGGGACCGAACGGCTGCGGCAAGTCCAACATCGCGGACGCCATTGCCTGGGTGCTGGGCGAGCAGTCGGCCAAGACCCTGCGCGGTTCGCGCATGGAAGATGTCATCTTCGCCGGCACGCGTGACCGCAATCCCACCGGCATGGCCGAGGTTTCCCTCACCCTCATCGACCCTGAGGCCTACGCCGGCCCCTTGAACCATCTCACCGCCGAACCGGAGATCGACATCCGCGACGACAGGCCGGCCGACGACTGGGACGAAGCCGCCGTTCGCGCCACCGCCGCCGCCGAGACCGACCGCGTCTCCCAGGACTTCCAACCCGGCGTCCTGGAAGGAGAGGAAGCAGAAGAGAGCCCCGAGGCAGACGCCGCAAACCCGGAGGTGATGCTCAGGGTCCGCCGCCGCAACCTGAAAGTGACCGGCCTGGAGGCCGGGCAGATCGTGGTCACGCGCCGCCTGTTCCGCTCCGGACAGAGCGAGTACCTGCTCAACGGCAAGCTCTGCCGCCTGCGCGACATTCAGGAGATCTTCCTGGGTACGGGCCTGGGACCGGAGTCCTACGCCATCATCGAGCAAGGCCGCATCGGCCAGATCCTGAGCAGCCGCCCGCACGACCGCCGCGCCATCATCGAAGAGGCGGCGGGTATCACCAAGTTCAAGACCAAGAAGCGGCTGGCCGAAGCCCGCCTGGAGCAGGCGCGGCTGAACCTGGCGCGCATCAACGACATCTTCGAAGAAATCACCCGCCAGATGAACTCGCTGAAGCGCCAGGCCTCCAAGGCCGAGCGCTATGCCCGCTTCCGCGACGAGATGCGCGCCAAGCTGCGCGTGGTGTTGGCCAGCAAGTTCGTCCATTTCAACCAGGAAGACACGCGCCTGCAGGCGGAACTGGCCGCACTCGGGGAGGAACTCCGGCTTCAGACAGAAGCGGTGCAGCAGCGCGAGCAGCAGCAGAGCGAGCTCACGCAGCGCGGCTATGCCATCGAGAACGAGGTGGCCGCCAGCCGGGAACGCGCGAGCGCCATCGTGCTGGAATCCGATCGCGCCGCGGCGCAACAGCGGCACAACCAGGAACGTTGTGCGGAGCTGGACACGCGCTCCACGGTTGCCCGGTTCGATTTGGAGCTGGCGCGGACCCAACACGCAGCCCTGGAATCGGAACGTGCGGCGAACCAGAGCGTGCTCGACTCGGCGGCGGCGGACGTCTCTGCCGCGCAAGCCGAGGAGGAGCGCTGCCAGCAGGAAGCGGCCGCGGCTACCGAGCGGCTGGCGGAGCTTGAGCAGAGCCAGGAGCAGCGCCGTCTGGAGACCCTGCAGGCGATCGCTTCCGCCTCCGAGATCCGCAACCAGGCCGCCCAGGCGGAGGAGCACCTGGCCGCCCTGGAGCGCGAATCCCGGCGCTCGCAGCAGGAGCGATCGGCGGCGAATTCTGAGATGGAAGCCTTTGGCAGCCGGCGCGGTCAACTGGCGCTCGAGTTCGAGTCGGCCTCGCAGAAGGTGTCCGCGCTCGCTTTCCAGATCGCCGATTCCCGCCAGCGACTCCAGGAGAAGCGCGCCGCCGAAGCTGAGGCCAAGCAGCAACTGGACGGCTTGCACGCCTCCTACGCCAACCTGCTGGGGCGCAGGAACTCCCTGGACGCGGTCATCACCGAGCACGGCTACTCCACCGAGTCGGTCAAACGGCTCTTGCAGCCGGGGGGCCTGGGCAAGAGCTTCAAGCCCATCGGCGTGCTGGCGGACTTTGTGGAAGTGGACGGCCAGTACGAGCGCGTGGTGGAAGACTTCCTGCGCGACGAGCTCAACTACATCGTGGTCAAGTCCTGGGACTCCGCCGACGAGGGCCTGCGCCTGCTGCGCACCGACGTGGACGGCCGCGCCACCTTCCTGGTGCATCCCCAGGATTCCCAGGCCAAGTTCTCCTTCGTGGCCGAGGAATCGGCGCATCCGGTGACCCCCCGCAAGACCATCGTTCCCCTCAAGAACTGCATCCGCGTGCTCAACGGCTTCGGCAAGTCGCTGGAGGTCATCCTCCCCAAGCTGCGCGAGGGATACATCACGACCGACCCCAAGGTGGCGCGCGACCTGGCGCTGGAGAATCCCGACGCCTTCTTCCTTGCCTCCTCGGGCGAGTGCTTCCACAACGTGACCGTGACCGGGGGCAAGCAGCGCTCGGAAGGGCCGCTCTCGCTCAAGCGCGAGCTGCGCGAAGTGGCCCGGCAGTTGGAGGAGACCGAACGCGAGGTGCGGGAGCAGGAAGCGCGGGTGGGCACGCTGGGCAAGGAGATCATCGCGCTCACTTCCCTGCTCGACCGGGTGGAGGAGGAGAAGCGCGAGGACGAGAAGCGCGCCATGACCTCCGGCCACAGCCTGCAGCAACTGGAGTCTGAACTCGACCGCAGCCGGCAGCGCTCGGAGACCTGCCGGCAGGAGCTGGAGCGAATCCAGACGGAGCGCAAGGAACTCGAGGGGCGACTGGCACAACAGCGCGAGACCCTCGCCGCCTTCGAGCGCCGCCGCGTGCAACTCGAGCAGGAGGCTGCGGCCGCGCAGGAAAGCGGCATCGCACTCAAGCAGGCGCGCGAGGCCGCCGTCCAGACCGCCGCCGAAGGCAGCGTCCGGCTCGCGACCCTGGAAGAACGGTGCATCGCGGCCGCAGCCGCCTTCGAGCGCATCCAGTCCCTGGTGTCCGAGCTAGCTGGCCGCATGGAGGCGCTGGCCGCAAACCTACAAGCCTTCGCCGAAGAGCGTCACCAGCGGGAGACGGAGAACGTGCAACTCGCCCAGCAACTGATCTCGCTGGTGGCGGAGCGCGAGACTGCCGAAGCCCGCTCCACCCAGTTGCGCGCCGAGTCCGAGCAGGCCCGCGCCCAGCGCGAGGCGCTGGAGCAGGAGCTGCGCGCCGCGCGCCAGTCCCTGGACCAGGTGCGCGACCGCAAGGGCGAACTGGGCGTCCTAGCCGCCCGCCTGACCTCCGACCGCAACCATCTGGCGGAGACCTGCCAGAACGAGCTGGGCCTGCTGCCCGAGCAACTGCTGGCCGACGCTTCCGTCCTCGTGGTCACGGGCGAGCAGCTCACCGCCGAGGATGCCTCCTATCACGAGATGCGCTCACGGCTGGAGGCTATGGGCCCGGTCAACATGATGGCTCTGGAGGAGTACAACGAGACGGTGCAGCGCCACGCCTTCCTCGAAGGCCAACGCAAAGACCTGCTGGAGTCCATCGCCAACACGCAGAACACCATTCGCGAGATCGATACCGTCTCCCGCCAGCTTTTCCAGGAGGCCTTCGAGCGAATCAACGAGAACTTCCAGATGACCTTCCGCAAGCTCTTCGGCGGCGGGCAGGGCTTCATGCGGCTCACCGACGAGGAGAACAGCACGGAGAGCGGAATCGACGTGGTGGCCTCCCCGCCGGGCAAGAAGCTGCAGAACGTGCTCCTGCTCTCGGGGGGCGAGAAGGCGCTCACGGCGCTGGCGCTGCTGGTGGGCATTTTCCAGTACCAACCCAGCCCCTTCTGTCTGCTGGATGAGGTGGACGCGCCGCTGGACGAGACCAACATCGGGCGTTTCCTCGACTTGGTGAGGGAGATGAGCGAGCAGACGCAGTTCGTGCTCATCACCCACAGCAAGAAGACCATGGGGGCGGCCCCGCTGATGTACGGCGTCACCATGCAGGAGCCCGGCGTCTCCAAACTGGTGGCGGTGAAGTTCGGGGAGCCGGCGCCGGCTACCGCACGCGCCTGATTTTCCACACGCGGGTGCGCCCAAGACGCCCGCCAGACGGGCATTTCAGGCCAGCCGCGATTCTGTCAACCCTTTTTAAACAAAGACGCAGCGGCAAAATTCTGCCCACGCTTCGCGCTGCGTTGACAAAACAGTCGCGGCGATTAGAATACGCCCCTGATTTTCTTCCGAGACTTTTTACACCCTTGACACTTCAAACCTCACCCCCTGTTGTGCTGCACACCGACTTTCCCGGCCTGCCGCTGCACGCCAGCGGCAAGGTCCGCGACCTCTACCGGCTGAACGGCACCCTGCTGTTCGTGGCTACCGATCGCATCTCGGCTTTCGACTACGTCCTGGCCACCGGCATCCCGTACAAAGGCAAGGTCCTGACCCAGCTTTCGCTTTTCTGGTTCGATTTTTTGAAAGACCTGGTCCACAACCACCTCATCACAGCGGACGTGGCGCGGTATCCGGCGGAGTTGAGCCCTTACGCCGACGACCTGCGCGGCCGCTCCATGCTGGTGACCCGAGCCGAGATGGTTCCCATCGAGTGCGTAGTGCGCGGATACATCTCCGGCTCGGCCTGGAAGGAGTACCGCGAACGCGGCTCCGTGTGCGGCATCCCCCTGCCCGCCGGTCTGCGGGAGTCTCAGCGCCTGCCCGAGGCGCTGTTCACCCCCGCCATCAAGGCAACCAGCGGGCATGACGAGAACATCTCCTTCGAGGAAATGGTCAAGCGCGCCGGGCCCGAGCTGAGCGAGCAGTTGCGCGAGGTCAGCGTGCGCATCTACACCGCGGCCGCGGAATACGCCGCCAAGCGGGGCATCCTGATCGCCGACACCAAGTTCGAGTTTGGCCGGACGGCCGCCGGGCTGGTGCTGGCCGACGAGGTGCTCACGCCGGATTCCTCCCGCTTCTGGCCGGCCGACACCTATGAGCCCGGCCGCAGCCAGGATTCGTTCGACAAGCAGTACGTACGCGACTATTTGGAGCAGATCCGCTGGAACAAGCAGCCACCGGCTCCGGCGCTTCCCGAGGAGGTGGCTCGTCGGACCAGCGGGAAGTATGTGGAAGCCTTCCGCCGCGTCACCGGGCGGGAGCTCGAAACCTAAGGACGCGCAGCGCGGGCGCGGTGTCCCGCCGGCATGAGGACGAACTTGACCGCTCTGGATTGGCTGATCCTGTTCATCGTGGCAGCGTCCGTGCTGCTGGCGCTATCGCAGGGAATCATCGTGGAGCTGTTTTCCCTGGGCGGCGCCGTGGTCGGCCTGGTGGGAGCGGCCTGGGGCTACCCAGTGCTCACGCCCCTGTTCCAGAGCTTCGTGAAGCTGACGCCGCTGGCCCAGCTTCTCAGCTTTTTGACGATTTTCTTCGTGCTGTTCCTGGCCATGGGAGTGACCGGGCGCTTGCTCAGTCGTGCTGCCAAAGAGACCGGGATGCGCTGGGCGGACCGTTTGCTGGGTGCCGGCTTCGGCTTGGTGCGCGGCATCGTGGTAGCCGCAGTCCTGGTTCTGGCGTTTGCGACCTTTTACCCGGAGTCCAGGACCGTTTCGGGCTCCGCTCTCGGCTACCACCTGCTGGGAGTGGCGCGCGTCACCTCCTGGCTCGCGCCCTCCGAGGTGCGCGAGCGCTTCCACCAGGGCGCGTCGCAGTTGCGCAAAGGGCCGCAGGATCCCAGGGCGGGCGGGGACGAAGGAAAGAAACCATAGGACCGAACACAGCTTTCATGAAGGAAAGAGGAACCCGTGAAAGACCAATTGGAGACGCTGGTCCACCAGATGTACGAGAGTGGAATTCTTTATTCTGAGGCGGTGCGCGAGTTCAAGAAGCGGTTCCTGCTGACCGTCCTGCAGGAGAACCAGGGCAACCAGTGCCGGGCCGCGCGGCAGCTGGGGATGCACCGCAACACGCTCAGCCGCACCATCAGTGAACTGAAGCTGGACATCCGCGCGGTTCGCAGCGGGGCCCGTCGTCCCCCGCGCAGCGCCCGCCCTATGGCCGTGGAGAAAAAGGCGGCGCGCTGAACGCGTTCCGCCGCGGCGGCCCCCCCGGCAACGCAAAAGGGCAGCGACCCTACGCTGCCCTTCCCTTTTCCCCTCTCGGATTCGAACGCCGTTCTATCCCCTGCCGTTCCTCTTGGGCGCGGCCTGGCGCAACACGCCCTTGCTCATCTTCATCACAAATGGCTTGGGCGCGTACGAAGCCGGAACCGCCAGGATCTGGATTTCCGCCCCTGCCCGCGGCACCAGCCGCAGAGGCAGCGGCGCAGACATGGTCACCTCCACGTCCGGCTGCTTCAGCTCGATGGCGTCCACGGTCGCGGCAATCAGTAGCGTGGTGCGTGTTGCGCTGATCACCCGGCCCGCGAACTCCACGCTCTGTCCCTTGATCGCGCTCCACACTTTGTCCGCCACCGGGGGTTCCCCGGCGCCCAGGACCAACTCCCATTCCGCGAAGCTCATCTGCTTGGGGTCCTTGGAGTCCACCAGCGCCTTGGCCTGATCGGCCAGAGTCGGGGCGGGAGTGATGGTGAAGCCCTCCGGGGGAAGCGGCGTATCCTTGGCCCGGGTGACCAGGGCGTCCCATCCGTCCATGGCGCCGTGGTACTTGCCATAGTAGTACTTCCCGAACTTGACCACGTCGGCGTTGCTGCTGCTGAGATTGACCGCGCGGGCCACGTAGAATAATCCCAGGGGATTGATGGGGTTTTGCTGCAGATAGGCGACCCCCAGGTAGTAGACGTCATAAAACTGGGTGGGATCGGCCTGCACCGTCAGCTGCAGGTACTTGGCAGCCTCCGGCCAATTTTTCTTTTGCAGCTCCCCGAAGCCGATGGCGGCATTGAAGACAAGACCGTACTGCCGCTTGAGCTTGTCCCAGTCCGGGTCGCTCATGCCCTCAGGCTTGGCTGCGGTGGACAGGGTCTTCAGGCCCCGCTGTCCCATGTCTTCCGCGTCGGCTGCGTTCTTTGCGGTGTCCTGCCCGGCGAGGGCCGCTTGGCGCTTGTTGTAGGCCATCACGGCCAAGCCGCGCAGGTTGTTGGGACTGACCTCTAGCAGGCGACCCACAGTCTCGAGCGCCTTGGCCGCATCGCCCGTCTGCTGGTAAGCCGTCATCAGATGCTCCAGCGCGTCCTCCTTGACCACGCTATTGGGATAGCGTTGCAGGAAGTCGATCAGCCCGCTGATCTTCGCCTGCGGGTCGGTTTGCTGGGTGGCGCCAACGTAGGAGTTGTACTCCGCCGGGTCCTTGATCTCTTTCTTCGGCGCGGGGGCCGCCTGGGCCGCCGCCGGCACCGGCACCGCCAGGGCGATGGCGGTAAGCGCGATCAGCATCGTCAGTAAGAACTTCCTCATTCGGTCACTCCTTGGTAGATCGGGAGAATAGCGCTGACAGGGTTCCCGGCGCCGCTTCCCCAGTCCCTGGGAGCCGCCCGGCCTCTGCATCTTACCGGCGGCTGGGACGCACTGGACGCCAACGCCGGCTCCATAGCAGAATCCCGGATTATAAGAACCTATCCGCCCGAAGGCAAGCTGCGGTCATCCTCTGGTACATAGGATGCTAGCTGGAGCCGGAACGGAGGGTTTCGGCGTCGTTATAAATTGCAGGGGGGCTGGGCAACCTTTCACACGGAGGCGGAAGATGGCGACGCAAACGGATCAACCCTTGGAGGGCAAGGTGGCGGTCGTGACCGGCGGAGGCCGGGGCATCGGGGCGGCGGTGGCCCGCAAACTTGCCGCCATGGGCGCTTCCACCGTCCTCTGCGGCCGCACCCTCTCTCCTCTGAAGCAGACGGCGGAAGGGATCGTTGGGAGCGGCGGTCAGTGCGAGGCGGTGGAATGTGATGTCTGCCATCTGCCCGCGGTGGAAGCGCTGGCCCTCCGCGTACAACAGACCTTTGGGCGCGTGGACGTCCTGGTCAACAACGCCGGCATCGGCGGCTTCGGCGGCCCGCTGCACGAGATGCCCCCGGAGCAATGGGACGCGGTGCTCAACACCAACCTGCGCGGCGTGTATTACTGCATCCGGGCGTTTGCCCCGATGATGATGCAGGCGCGCAGCGGCCACATCGTGAACATCTCCTCTCTCGCCGGCAAGAATGCTCTTCCCGGCGGCGCGGCATACGCCGCCTCCAAGTGGGGATTGAATGGGCTCACCTATTCGGTGGCGGAGGAGCTGCGGGGACATAACATCCGCGTGGCTGTGGTCTGCCCGGGCTCCGTGGACACCGAGCTCACCCCGCACGCGGGCAAGGACCCCGGCAAGATGCTCCAGCCGGACGACGTGGCCCACGTTGTGGCCATGCTGGTGACGCAGGCGCCGCAGGCGTTTGCCAGCGAGGTCCTCCTGCGCCCCACCCAGAAACCCTGAACCGCGCCGCGCAAGGGCGCTCCCCGGCCGCATGGAACGCGGTTTTTCCGGATCGGCTACTCTTGCGCTGGTTTGTAAAACCCTGAGCCGGATGCTAGCATGAAGAATGAAGTTTGTCTTAGGAGGTTCTATGTCGGAGAAGGACAACAGCAATAGTCTGGTTTGGTTCCTGGCTGGCCTTGGTGCCGGCGCGCTCATCGGAGTGCTCTATGCGCCCCGCTCAGGGCGCGAGACGCGTCAGGCGCTGCGCGACAAGGCCGAAGAGGGTCGCGATTACGTCATCACCCGCGGCCGCGCGGCCAAGGAACAGGCGCAGCAGTGGGCGGAGAAGGGCCGCGACGCCCTGGGCAAGCACAAGGAATCGCTGAGCACCGCGATCGACGCCGGAGTGCAGGCGTACCGCGAAGCCACCAGCGAAGGCTCGAAGTCGAAGGTCTAGGGACTTCAGCCGTCACGGCGGAGCAAAGCGGATGGACCAAGCCACGCAGACATTGCTGACCAGCTTTATCGTGGTGACGGCCATCGCCGTGGTTGTCCAAATGGGTGTGCTGATCGCGCTCTTTCTGAGCGTGCGCAAGACCGGCGCCCGGGTGGAACGCCTGGCGGATGCGCTGGAGAGCCGCGCCGTCCCCACCTTGGAGGCGGCGCACGCCGTCCTCACCGATTCCCGGGGACGGATCACGGAAATCGTCTCCAACCTGTTCGCCGTCAGCTCCAGCCTGCGCTCGCAGGTGGACCGCTTCGATTCCACCTTCAGTGACGCTATGAATCGCACCCGGCGGCAGGTGATCCGCGCCGACGACCTGGTCAGCCGCACCATCGACCACGTGGAAGAAACCACGGAAATCCTGCACGAGGGCGTGATCGGCCCCGTGCGCCGGGTGGCCGGACTGGTGCAGGGCCTGACCGTGGGCATCGACACCTTCTTCAAACTGACCCGCAAGTTTCCCCGGCGCGAGCACGCTCCGGTCTCGCAGGACGAGGAACTGTTTATCTAACCCGGTTTCAAAAACAGAAAGGGCAGCGCTCAGCGCTGCCCTTTTGCGTTTTTGCAGAGGAAATCAGGCGATCCAGCCGCCGCCCACCACTAGGTCGCCTTCGTAGAAAACTACCGCCTGCCCTGGGGTGATGGCGCGCTGCGGCTGGTCGAAGGTCACCAGCGCCTCGGCCTCGCCCGCAGGCTCGACCGTGGCCGCCGCCGGCTCGTGGCGATGGCGAATCTTGGCCTGCACCCGCATCGGCGCTTCCAACTTCTCCACGGAGATCCAGTTCAGGTCGCGGGCGCGCAGGGTGCGGGAATAAAGTTCATGGTCGCCTCCCACCACCACCTGGCGCGCGTCGCCGCGGATCTGGAGAACGTAGAGCGGCGAGCCGGTGGCCACGCCCAGTCCCTTGCGCTGGCCCACGGTGAAGTTCTGAACGCCGGCGTGCTCTCCCAGCACTTCCCCGTCGGCGGTCACCAGCTCTCCGGCCGTCTCGGTGGGCGCTTCGCCCTGCTCGGCCAGGTAGGCGGCGATGAACCGCTTGTAGTCTCCGCCGGGGACGAAGCAGATCTCCTGCGAGTCCGGCTTCTCGGCCAGCGCCAGGCCGTGCTGGCGCGCGACCTCGCGCACCTCCTCCTTGCGCATCTCTCCCAGCGGGAAGCGGGTGCGCGCGAGCTGCTCCTGGGTGAGGCCGAACAGGAAATAGCTCTGATCGCGGGAGCGGTCCACGGCGCGCTTCAGCAGCCAGCGACTGCGCCCGGAATCGAACTCCACCCGCGCGTAGTGGCCGGTGGCCACGGACTCGGCGCCGATCTGCCGCGCCGTCACCAGCAACTGGTCGAACTTGATGTGGTTGTTGCACAGGCTGCAGGGAATGGGCGTCCGCCCGGAGAGATACTCCTGGACGAAGGGACGCACCACGTCGCGCTCGAAGCGCTCCTCGTGGTTGACCACGTAGTAGGGGATGCCCAGGGTCTCGGCCACGCGCCGGGCGTCGTAGACGTCGTCCAGCGAGCAGCAGCGCCCCTGTACCGCCTCCGGCATGCCGGGATGCCCCGCCAGGCGGCGCTGGTTCCAGAGCTGCATGGTCAGCCCCACCAGCGGGTGCCCCTCGGCGCGCAGCATGGCCGCGACGGCCGAGGAATCCACCCCGCCCGACATGGCTACGGCGATCATGCCGCTTCCAGTCATCTTGAGGTCTGCTTCCAATAGATTTATTCCGGCTTGCCGATGGTTCGCATGGGCACTGCCCGTCTCTTGTACACCGGCGAAAGTTCGCGCAGACGAGCTACCGTCTCCGGCAGGACGGTCAAGGCGAAGTCCACGTCCTCGGTCGTGTTCTGCTTGCCCAGGCTGAAGCGCAGGCTGGCGCGGGCGCGCTCCGGACGCAGTCCCATGGCGGTGAGCACGTGCGAGGGCTCGATGGCGCCCGAGGAGCAGGCGGCGCCGGTGGAGATGGCCAGCCCCTTGAGGTCGAGCGCGATGACCATGGCCTCGCCCTCGATGAAATCGAAATAGATGTTGGTGGTGGCGGGGACGCGGGGCGCGCCGGCGCCGTTCACGCCGGTGGACTCAATCTCGCCCAGCACCCTGCTCTCCAGCCGGTCCCGTAGCCCGGCCAGCCGCTCGGCGTCGCCGTGCGCCAGCGAGGCCATCGCCAGCTCCGCCGCCTTGCCCAGCCCGATGATGCCGGGGACGTTCTCCGTCCCCGCCCGCCGCGAGCGCTCGTGGTTCCCGCCGTAAAAGAGCGGATGGATCAGCGTCCCCTTGCGCACAAACAGCGCGCCCGTCCCTTGCGGGGCGTGCATCTTGTGTCCGGAGATGGAGAGCAGGTCGCAGCCGATTTGGTGGACGTCGATTGGCGCCTTGCCCGCCGCCTGCACAGCGTCCGTGTGGAAATAGACGTCGGCTTCGGCGGCGATCCTTCCGATCTCTTTCACCGGCTGCAGCACGCCAGTCTCGTTGTTGGCCATCATCACCGAGATCAGCTTGGTATTCGGCCGCAGCGCCCGCCGGACGTCCTCGGGATCCACTCGCCCCTGGCCGTCCACGGGAACGTAGGTGACCTCGCAACCCATCTCCTCCAGCCGCTTGCAGGAGTTCAGCACCGCGTGGTGCTCGATGGTCGAGGTGACCACGTGGTCGCCCTTCTCCACCAGACCGAAAAGCGCGAGGTTGTCCGCCTCCGTGCCTCCGCTGGTGAAGACGACCTCGGCGGCGCGGCAGCCGAGCAGTTCCGCCACTGACTCGCGCGCGCGCTCCACCGCCGCCCGCGT
>DASYVL010000120.1 GCA_035937135.1 Terriglobales bacterium | reverse complement strand
TCTCCTGCTTCGACCGGCTGGCGGTGAAGGATCGGCTAGGCGCGCTCGGGCGCTTCTTTGTGGTCTTCGGCCGCGTGCCGCTCTTCTATTACATCCTGCACCTGTTCCTCATCCACGGCATGGCGGTGGGGGTGGCGATGGCCTGGGGCCAGCCCTACGAGTGGCTGCTGCACGGCGGATTCTTCCTCAGCCAAGCGCCTCCGGGCTACGGCCACAACCTGCCCTTCATCTATCTGATGTGGGCGCTGGCGGTCGGCATCCTCTACTTCCCCTGCAAGTGGTTCATGGACCTGAAGGCGCGGCGCAGGGATTGGTGGCTGAGCTATCTGTAGCGGCTTCCTGCAGACGGACATCGCTCTGGCTATAATCGCCTCTCCATGGCGAGCCTCTACGACGAACTCAAGGCGCTGGTGGCCGCGCTGAACCAGGAACAGGTACCCTACGCCCTCTGCGGCGGGCTGGCCATGGCCGTGCATGGCTTCGTCCGCGCGACGGAGGACATCGATCTCCTCGTTCAACGCGGCGACATCGAGCGCATTCTCTCGATTGCATCCCGGTTCGGTTACACGCTCCGCTCGAAACCGATGGTTTTCGAGGGTGGTTCCATGGAGATTCATCGGGTTGTAAAGGTCCTCGGTGAGGACGAAGACCCGTTGATGCTGGACCTGTTGCTGGTCACGCCCGCGTTAGAGGAGGTCTGGCAGGCTCGCGAATGGAAGGAATGGCAGGAAGGAGCTTTCTGGGTGGTGTCCCGGGAAGGGCTGATTCGGCTAAAATCGGGACGTGCTTCCAACATCGATTTGGAAGACTTGCGAAGGCTGAGAGGGGAAGATGAAGGCTGTTAATATGTCACCCAAGGCCATCAGTAACCGCCTGCGGCGAGTCTCCGAACTGAGGGAACTGTGCCTCTCCCTCGCCAAGGCCCGCCCCTTGCCGCGACCCGCAGAGAAGGCGGAGTCAGGCTCCCGAACGCCGCCCCGCTCTTAGCGCAATCCCTTTGAATCCGATAAACTGAGCGGCTTTGGAAGTCGATTCAGTAGGCTGCATGCCAGAGACCATCAAAATCAAACTTCCGGACGGCAGCGTGAAGGACGTGCCCAGGGGCACGACCGCGCTCGAGGTCGCCAAGTCCATCGGCCCGCAGCTGGCCGAGGCGGCGCTGGTGGCGCGCACCAACGGCGACCTCATTGACCTGACCAAGCCGCTCGAGAAAGACACCGAACTGCGCATCCTGACCTCGAAGGATCCCGAGGCGCTCGAGGTCTTTCGGCACTCCTCCGCTCACCTGCTGGCGGCGGCGGTGCTCGAACTTTTCCCCGAGACCAAGCTGGGCCACGGCCCGCCCACCGCCGACGGCTTTTTCTACGACTTCTACCGGGAGGCCAAGTTCACGCCCGAGGACCTGGAGAAGCTCGAGAATAAAATGGGTGAGCTGGTCGCCCAGGACATCCCCTACGCGCGCGAGTGGCTGCCGCGTGGTGAGGGCCTAGAGAAATTCAAGGGCGAGGGCGACTTCATGAAGTGCCACTTCATCGAGCAGTTCACCGCGCCCGATGAAAAGATCTCCATCTACCGCACCGGCAAGTTCACCGACTTCTGCCGCGGGCCGCACATCCCTTCGACCGGACGCATCCAGGCCTTCAAGCTGCTCTCGGTGGCCGGGGCCTACTGGCTGGGCGATGAGAAGAACCCGCAACTGCAGCGCATCTATGGGACCTCGTTCTATTCCAAGAAAGAACTGGACGCGTACCTGCATCGCCTGGAGGAATCGAAGAAGCGCGACCACCGTGTGCTGGGCAAGCAGCTCGATCTGTTCTCCATCCAGGAGCTGGCGGGGCCGGGGCTCATCTTCTGGCATCCCAAGGGCGGCATCATCCGCAAGACCATGGAAGACTGGCTGCGCGAGGAATATCTGAAGCGCGGCTATTCGCTGGTCTACACCCCGCACGTCTCCCGCGTGGACCTGTGGAAGATCAGCGGGCACGAGGGCTATTACGCGCAGAACATGTTCTCGTCGATGGAGCTCGACGACGCGAACTACCGCGTGAAGCCCATGAACTGCCCCGGGCACATCCTTATCTACAAGGACGCGCTGCGCAGCTATCGCGATCTGCCCGTCCGCCTGGGCGAGCTGGGCACGGTCTACCGCTACGAGCGCTCCGGGGTGATGCACGGCCTGCTGCGCGTCCGCGGCTTCACCCAGGACGACGCCCACATCTTCTGCACTCCGCAGCAGATCGAGGATGAGATCGTTGGCTGTATCGAATTCGCCCAGGCCGTGCTCGAGACCTACGGCTTCACCGAGTACACCGCCGAACTTTCCGTGTGGGACCAGAAAGACCGCAAGTCCTACGCCGGCACTGATGAGAACTGGGCGCTGGCCATCGGCTCGCTGGAGAAGGCGCTCAAGCGCGCGAATATCCCCTACAAGACCATGCCGGGCGAGGCGGTCTTCTATGGGCCCAAAATCGACATCAAGCTGGTGGACGCCATCGGCCGGCCCTGGCAGCTTTCGACCGTCCAGTTCGATTTCACCCTGCCCGAGCGCTTCAAGCTGGAGTACGTTGCCGAGGACGGCACGCGCAAGCAGCCGCTCATGGTGCATCGCGCGCTCTACGGCTCCATCGAGCGCTTCTTCGGCGTGCTCATCGAGCACTACGCCGGAGCGTTTCCCGTCTGGCTGGCGCCGGTGCAGGCAGTGGTCATCCCCATCAGCGAGCGCCACGCCGACTATGGCAACCAGATCGCCGCGCAGTTGAAGGCCGCCGGGGTGCGCGTGGAGGTGGATGCGCGCAACGAAAAGATGAACGCCAAGATCCGCGAGCACGCCATGCAGAAGGTGCCCTACCTGCTCGTGGTCGGCGACAAGGAAGCTGCCAACGGCCACGTCAACGTCCGCACCCGCGGGCAAGAGAAGACCGAAGACCTGCTGGCGGCGGAGTTCGTGGAAAAGATCCGGAAGCACATCGCGGAAAAATCAACTTCGCTTTAACACCATTTACAATCTTCCCCCATGCAAGCCCCGCGCGGGACCGGGCATGCGGTGGCGGCCGGCTTTCTGGGCTGGACGCTCGACGCCTTCGACTTCTTCGTCGTCATCTTCATGTACGACCACTTGGCGCGGGACTTCCACGTGGAGAAGAGCGCGCTGCTCTGGGCCACCACGGCCACCCTGGCCTTTCGCCCTTTGGGCGCGCTCCTCTTCGGCATGCTGGCCGACCGCTACGGCCGCCGCCTGCCGCTCATCGCCAACGTCATCTACTTTTCGGTGGTCGAAGTCGCCTGCGGATTCGCGCCCAACTTTCCCGTCTTCTTCGTGCTGCGCTGCCTCTACGGCATCGGCATGGGCGGAGAGTGGGGCGTAGGGGCGTCGCTGGCCATGGAGCACGCTCCGGTGCGCTGGCGCGGTCTGCTCTCCGGCATCCTGCAGAGTGGATACTCGGTCGGCTACCTGCTAGCGGCGGTGGCAGCGCACTATGTACTGCCGTCGCTAGGCTGGCGCTGGATGTTCTGGATCGCCGGCCTGCCGGCACTCCTGGCCCTCTACGTCCGCACCCACGTGCCGGAGTCGGAAGCCTGGAAGCAGCACCGCGCGCCTTCGCTGGGCGCCATCTTCAAGACCGCTGGCTCGCACTGGAAACTCTTCGGGTATCTGGTGGTACTGATGACGCTCTTCATGTTCCTCTCACACGGCACACAGGACCTTTATCCGGACTTCCTCAAGAACGAGCACAAGTTCGGGGAGACGACCGTGGCCGACATCGCCATCCTCTACAACATCGGAGCGATCATCGGCGCGGCCATCTTCGGACATCTCTCGGAAAAGATGGGCCGGCGGCGCAGCATCCTGGCGGCGCTGGGGCTGGCGCTGGTGATGATCCCGGCGTGGTCGTTCGGCGGCTCACTCGCAGTGCTCGTCTTCGGAGCCTTCGTGCTGCAGATGGGAGTGCAGGGCGCCTGGGGCATCATCCCGGCGCACCTGAACGAGCTGTCGCCCGACTCCGTGCGCGGGCTGGTCCCCGGCCTCGCCTACCAGATGGGCATCCTCATCGCCGCGCCCACCAGCAACATCGAGCACGCGCTCAGGGACGCTTTCGGCTACCGCTGGGCGCTGGCCGGCTTCGAGATCGCCGTCATCGTCGCGCTGGCGGTGGTGACCTACCTGGGCTCGGAAAAGAAGGGCAAAGTCTTCGTCACCATCCCCGCGGAGTAATAGAATGGCCCTCCCCATATGACTACGACCGAAGCCATCAAGTTCGACATCTGCTGCGCCGCCCGCATGCTGTACCGCGCCGGGCTGAGCGTGGCCAACGCCGGCCACCTCAGCGTGACCGTAGCCCCGGACACCATGTTGGTGAACCGCTTCGGGCCGTCGTTCGCCACCCTCACGCCGAAGGACATCCTCACCGTCAGCTACGGTGGCAAGATCCTCGAGGGTGAGGGCATGGTGAACGACACCATCGCGCTGCACGGCATCATCCACAAGTACAACCCGCAGATCGTGGCGGTAGCGCACACCCATCCACCGGCGGTCGTCACCTACAGCACCTTCCGCAAAGTCCCGGAGGTCTACGACCAGGAGAGCTGCATCCTGGCGGGCGACGTGGTGGTGGTGGAGGAGGACTACTCCGGCATCGCTTCCACCGAGGAGCGCATCCGGCCCATGGCGGAGGCGCTGGGGAAGTGCCGCGCCGCCATCCTGCCCAACCACGGCGCCATCACCACCGGGCCCAACATCCAGATCGCCATGGTCACCATGATCCTGCTGGAGGGCATGGTGCAGCGGAACCTCGCAGTGGCGGGCGCGGCGCGCGCCACCGGGCTCGTGCCCCAGCCCATCTCACGGGAGAACGCGCTCCAAGCCAAGCGCGAGCTGGCCAACATCCCCTTCCTGGCGCCGCTCTGGGAGGACTTCCTCAAGCGCCTGCGGCAGTCGGACCCCGACCTGTTCCCCGCGCGCCCCCCAGCCGCATCCAACTAAGAGAGTGCCTCCGCCGGTACGCGCGTCTTTTGGCGGAGGGAAACGGGGTTACACTTTACTCATGAGATTCCTTCGGTCCGTGCTTCCCGCCGCCCTGCTCATCCTCGGAATTGCAGTCCTCGCCCAACAGAGTCCGCCTCCGCTGACCCCGGAGCAGGAAGAGGCGGTGGCCAAGGCGCGGCAGATGGGCGAGCTGATGGCCGTGGTGAAGAAGCAGTTCGGGCCGGACCTTCAGATCGCGGAGACGTCCACCGAGATCACCGTCCGCTACCTGCATCCCGACAAGAAAAAAGAGGTGGGGTGGAAGTACCTGCTCACCGGCGACCTGGATGGCGACGGCGTGGAAGATGCGGTCATCGTCGTGCGCTTCAAGAATCCCCTGGCCGGGCAGGCGCAGTTCGACTACAAGGTGGTGGACCCCTATTTCACCTACCATGGCTACGGCAATCCCAAGGTGACGGTGGAGTTCCAGAGCGACGACCCGCGCAACAACCACATGATCCTGGTGATCCATGGCGCGGGCAAGGAAGGCTGGCGCGCCGAAACTCCCAAGGCGAAGTTCGTGATCGTCAACCTGCCGTTTGAAAAGCTCTCGGTCGCGCCCCTGATGGTCAAGAAGAAGAAGGTGATGGCCATCATGGCGGAAGAGGGCGACGGGGGCACCTCCAGCGTCTACTGGGACGGCAAGAAGTACAAGTGGACTGAGGGCGCCGGCAGCCCCTAGGCGCAGCCGCCAGCAATCAGCCAACAGCATCTGACCAACCCAGATTTCTTCCTCTGTACCTCTGTGTCTCTGTGGCCAATCTATAATCCCCCGCATGGATCTGGAGCAGAAGCTCGCCGAACTCAAACGCCGCGACCAGCTCGCCGAAGCGGGCGGCGGGCCCGAGCGCCGTGAGCGCCAGCACAAGGAAGGCAAGATGTCCGCCCGCGAGCGGGTGGAGTTCCTGCTCGACGACGGTTCCTTCGAAGAGACCGACCGCTTCGTCACCCACCGCGCCACCGACTTCGGCATGGCGGAGCAGAAGGTCTACGGCGACGGTTTCGTCACCGGGTACGGGCGCATCGACGGCCGCCTGGTCTTCGTCTTCGCCCAGGACTTCACCGTCTTCGGCGGCTCGCTGTCGGAGGCCAACGCCGCCAAGATCGTAAAACTGATGGAGCTGGCCATGCGCGTGGGCGCGCCCCTCATCGGCCTGAACGACTCGGGCGGCGCGCGCATCCAGGAGGGCATCCTCTCGCTCGGCGGCTATGCCGACATCTTTCTCAGGAACACGCTGGCTTCCGGGGTGATCCCGCAGATCTCGGCGGTGATGGGGCCGTGCGCGGGCGGCGCCGTGTACTCGCCCGCCATCACGGATTTCGTTGTGATGGTGGATAAGACCTCGTACATGTTCGTCACCGGGCCGGACGTGATCAAAACCGTCACTCATGAGGAGGTCACCAAGGAAGCGCTGGGCGGCGCGCTGACCCACAACGAGACCTCGGGCGTGGCCCACTTTTTGGCCCACGACGACGCCGAGTGCCTGTCGCTCATCCGCGAGCTGATGAGCTTTCTCCCCTCGAACAATCTGGAAGACGCGCCGCGGCGCGTCTCGACCGATCCCGCCGACCGCGCCGACGCCAGGCTCGACTCCATCGTTCCCGCCGAATCCAATCAGCCCTACGACATCAAGGACGTCCTCCACCTGGTGGTCGACGACGGCTACTTCTTCGAGGTCCACGAGCACTTCGCGAAAAACATCGTGGTCGGTTTCGCGCGGCTGAACGGGCGCCCGGTGGGTGTGGTCGCGAACCAGCCGGCGTTCCTCGCTGGAGTGCTCGACATCAACGCTTCGGTGAAGGGCGCGCGCTTCGTGCGCTTCTGCGACGCCTTCAATATCCCGCTCATCACCTTCGAGGACGTCCCCGGCT
>DASYVL010000119.1 GCA_035937135.1 Terriglobales bacterium | reverse complement strand
CACGCGCGTCCAGTAGATGTCGGCCACCAGGCCGTCGTAGCCCAGGCTCATGCGCTTCACCGTCTGCGGGGAGGTGACGTACAGCACCTCCTCGAGCGTGGCGTCGGTGCGCAGCGCGTCCACCCGGCGCAGCATGAGCATAGAGCCCACCAGGCTCGCGGCCAGGAGTACGCTGAAGACAACGGTGATGCGTTTGCGTGCGCTCATTTCAGGTTGCGGTGCTCGAAGACAAGGATGGAGGCGAACAGCGCCGCGCCGGCGTAAAACAGCGCGTACAGAGTATTGTCGAGAATGAGCGCGCCGGCCACCGGCTGTCCGTGGGCGACCGAGGAGATGACGTTGAGCGCTGAGAAGTTGGGAACCAGATAGGCGGCGGCGATGGCCAGCCAGCGGGTGCTGCCCACCTCGCTCAGGGCGGCGAAGGCGCGCAAGTCCTCGGCGAAGCTGCCGGCGATGAACAGGGCAAAGGCGAAGACGGCGGAAAGCACCGGCGAGGAGAAGGTCGAGAAGAACAGCGCCAGCGCCGTGACCATCAGGAACTGCAGCACGATGAAGTAGATAGCCACCAGCAGCGTGGCATCCGCGGCGGTGAAGGTGCGCGCCAGATAGAACAAGGCAGCGTAGAAGCCCAGGGCCATGAAGAAGGTGTTGACCACCAGCGTCCCGGCCAGACCGAGGAACTTGCCCACGATGAATTCCCAGCGGCGCACCGGGCGGGAGAGCATGGTGTAGAGCGTGCGCTTCTCGATCTCCTTGAATACCAGGCCGATGCCCAGGAAGATGGCGATGAGCACCCCGAAAAGCGAGATGGAGGTCAGCCCCAGATTGATCAGGAACAACCGCTCCACCCCGATGGAGATGCCGCCGAAGAGCAGGGCCGAGCCCACCATGAGCAGCGCGAAGAACACCAAGTTATAAAGGACGCGCTCGCGCACGGCCTCGCGGAATGTGTTGAAGGCGATCCAGGCGATGCGGGAGGTCATGGTTTCGCCTCCTTGGAGCCGGCGGAGCCGGCCAGGCGCTCGAGGAAGTAGTCCTCGAGCGTAGTGCGCACCGGGATCACCGAGATGAGGCGCGCGCGGTTGTTGCGCAGCAGGTCCAGGGCCGCGTTCAGCTTGGCCTCCGGGACGACGGCCCGCACCTGGTCGCCGGTGATGCGGCACTCCGCGCCCAGCGCCGCAAAATCCTTGCTGAGGGCCGCGTCGCCCTGCCACAGGACCTCCATGAGGTCGTGCTTGGCGGTGGTGAGCGCGCTTACCTTTTCCACGCAGCACAGCTCGCCCTGGTGCAGCACGGCCACGCGGTCGCACAGCGACTCGGCGTCGGAAAGAATGTGGGTGGAGAAGAAGATGGTCTTGCCCTCATCCTTCAGGCCCTGCATCAGGTCGCGCACCTCGCGCCGCCCGATGGGGTCCAGGCCGGACATGGGCTCGTCCAGGAAGACCACCTTGGGATCGTGCAGGACGGCCTGCGCGATGCCCACCCGCTGCATCATGCCCTTGGAGAACTTGCGCAGGGGAAGTCCGCCCACGTCCGGCAGGCCCACGCGCTCTAGCATCCGCGGCACCCGGCGCTTGCGCTCCGCTGCCGAGACCCCCGAGAGCTGAGCGTAGTACTCGAGCAGCTCGGCTGCCGTCAGATGGTCGTAGAAGTACGGCTGCTCGGGCAGGAAGCCGATCTGCGCGCGCACGTCAGGGTCGCGGTAGTCCAGGCCCAGGATGCGGGCGGAGCCGCCGGTGGGGAAGATGATCCCCATCAGCAGCTTCAAGGTGGTGGTCTTGCCGGCGCCGTTCGCGCCCAGGTAGCCGAAGACCTCGCCCTCTTCGACCGTGAGGTTGAGCGGGCGGAGGGCGCGCACCTTGCGCTTGCGCAGGAAGCCGACGCTGTAGGTCTTTTCCAGTCCGGAAATCTCAATCGCTGCCATGTTTCCCTTCCGTTTCAGAGAAACGGATTCTCAAGTCAACGGCTGCCCCGTGCCGGCGAAGCTTCCCAGTGTAGGGCTCCTATATTATGGAAAAATTCCCCCATCGATGCCAAGATGTGTCTCGCCACGAGCCACTCACTTTGACCACTGTACCGAAGGAACGCGTGCGGGAGGTTCAGACCGCGAAAGGCGCCACGCACAGCCGCTGGCGGGATCTGGCGGCGGCGGCTTCCCTCGCGAACCTTTGCTTCTTCGGTTTCTGGCACACCATCCTCTTTTCTACTCCGCTGCTGGCGCCGGCATGGACCTGGCGGGACCTGCTCGCCATTACCGTCAATGTTTACGCCTTCGCGGCCTTGTTTTGGATGCTCATCAGCCAGGGGAAACGTTCCCGGCGCCTTCCCGGCTGGCACCGCGGGTTGTACCTGCTGGCTCCCCTGATCCTGCTGCGGCTGCTCGAGCTCCGTTACTACCGCCCTCTGCGCCGCCTGTGGACCGCGGTGGAAGACGATTCTCTGCTGATTCTGTTGACTGCGGCCACCGTCCTTCTGGCTGCCTATGCGGTCGTCCGCTGGCGCCGCTCGCTCCTGGTGGCGGCGGAGGTCCTGACCCTGTGCCTGTTCGCTTTCGTGCCGGCCAGTTTTCTCCAGGCGGCTTGGGTGGTCCATGGCGACCGAGCTGTCGCGAGAGCCGAACTGATGGCGAGCCCGCCGCTGCTTCCGGTCCGCCCGGGACAGCGGCGCGTGGTCTGGATCGTTTTTGACGAGATGGACTGGCGCTACGTTTTTCCCCGGAGGCCGGCCTCGCTCCGACTGCCGGAAATCGACCGCCTGCGCGCCCAGTCCATTTACGCGGAGAGCGCGTTCCAGTCCGGCCTGGAGACCTCGGAGTCCATGATGAGCTACCTCTATGGACGCCAAGTCTACAGCGTCGAGCCTACCGGAAAGGCCAACTTCCGGCTCCTCTTCCTGGACGAGCCCAAGCAGATAGACGGGCCCGGCCCGCCCAATCTGTTCTCCAAAGTCCGCCAGGCCGGGTTCAACACTGCCATGGTGGGCTGGTTCCTCCCGTACTGCCGCCTCTTCAAGCAGTCGCTGAACCGGTGCTACTTGGAATCCATGGAGACGCGGGTGCGCGGCTCCCAGCCCGACCTGGCGACCAGCTTCCGCAGCCAGCTCCGCACCCTCTCGCCGCTGGAGGCCCGGCAGCGGCATATGGAACGCTACCTGGCCATGCTGCAGGAAGCCAAGCAGGCGGCGGCGGATCCGAAGCTGGGTTTGGTGGTGCTCCATCTTCCTGTGCCTCATGAGCCGGCGATCTATCGCCGGGATGACGCCGAGCTGACAATCTTCAACTTCCGCCCCGACTGGTATTTCGACAACTTGGCGCTGGCCGATCGCACTCTGGGTGATCTGCGCATGGAGATGGAACGGGCCGGCCTGTGGGACGCATCCACCGTACTCGTCACCTCCGACCACTCTCTGCGCTGGTACGCCATGCTGGACCAGACCATGGATCCGCGCGTCCCTTTTCTGGTGAAGCTGGCGGGACAGCAGCAGGAAGTCGTTTACCACGCGCCTCTACGGAGCCTGGTGGCCCACGACCTCAC
>DASYVL010000118.1 GCA_035937135.1 Terriglobales bacterium | reverse complement strand
CAATCAGGCCCAAGTCGCGGAACACCGCGGCCACTGCCTTGCGTGTGGCCTGCTCCGGAGGGAGAGGCTCCCCCGCAGTCTCGGGCGAGCGGAGCTTGCCGTTCTTCGGCTGCTTGGACATGTGAGGAGACGAATGCAGATGCAAAAAAGATGGGGCGCTACCTGCGCGCCCCGGAAGATTCCATTTTTTCCTACCTAAGTTAAGGATAGCAGTTCGGCATGGGTAAGAGGGCCACCCTGCGGCGAAATCTATTGGGCCTAATATAGCTGACTAACCAAGGGCCGAGTGGCGGTGAGTCGCGGCGAATGGCGGCGAGTGGCGGTGCATCTCCCGCCTCCGTTGTACAATCTCGCGCTGCGCGAGGTGCAGGGATGAGAACGCCGCTGCTTGCGATAGAGGTATTCGTCTTAGCTCTGCTTGTGGGTTGTGACCCCTACAAGAACCCAACGCCCACCAACATGCAGACGCCGAAATACCAGAGATTTTTACCCGTTCCTGCGGCCACTCCCGTCCCCGGGACCATGGCGTTGGACACGAAGACTGGGCAGCTTTGCAGGACGGTAAGTGTGAAGTTCGATACCAAGGTGTGGGATGACACGCCCGAGTGCATCGACCTATTCCGGAATTACCCGGACTAAGGGGCACAGATTGGAGGAGCCGTGACAGGACAGAGGTACAAAACGGGGGACAAGCACCCGAACCCGCAATGCGATCACCCCTTATCGTCTGGCGCGAGAAAGTGAATTAGGCACGCTTGAAGATAGGTGCTCCCCTCGCCACACTTGTGAACAGGGAATCGGAGACTTAGGGAGTTGAGCGTCAATAACTTCGTGGGGGTCGGTCACCGGGTATGTGCCGACTACGATTTTTGCGCGGCAGTTGAAACACTCCACGCCCCAGCACTTTGTTGTCATGGCGGCGCGGATTATACGCCTCAGGGCCGCCCCCCAGCCATGACACCCGTAAAGTTGATGACGGGCTGCTTAACAGGGAAGAGGGCGGAGCAGTTCTGCCTCCAGGAACAGCTCGCTCAGGCGGTATAGCTACATGTATATGCGCCAGCGAGCCGCTTGTCAATAACTTAATTCCCTTTGCGTTATTAGACTTGCATGCCATATAGCCATCTGTTATAAACAGGGCATGAAAGTCAAGGCGATGCAGGAGAACCTTCGTAAGGCGCTGTGGGCGCGCATCGAGGCGGGCGAGCTCACCGGCCTGAGGCTGGCCCAGCAGACCGGCTTCAAGCAGGCGCACATTTCCAACTTCCTGAACCGCAAGCGGCAGTTGAGCATCGCCGGCATGGATAAGGTGCTGACGGTGCAGCACATGTCCGCGCTCGACCTGCTCGACCCGGACGAGATCAACAAGCGCGCCAGCATTCTGCCCCCCACCGAGGGCGAGTTCGAGAACGTGCTCCTGGTGGAGGGCGAGGTAGCCGCGGGCGAGCCCCTGATCACCAACGAGAACGTGAAGGACATCCTCAAGTTCAAGAAGAGTTTCCTGCAGAAGCTGCGGGCCGAGCCGGAGACGGTGCGCGACGACTGGCGCCGCTTCGTGCTGGTCAAGGTGGACGCCCGCGACGGCGTGAGCATGTATCCCCGCCTGCTCCCCGGCGCCACCGTGCTGGTGGACCGCCACTACAACTCGCTCAAGCCCTACCGCAAGAGCGAGCAGAATATGTACGCGGTGAAGAAGGAGGGCGGCTGCACCGTGAAGTACCTGGAGCTGGCGGGCAAGAACCTGGTGCTGCGCCCCCACAACCAGGCCTATCCCGTGGACGTGATCACCATCGAGGAGGACAAGACCTTCGCCGACTACATCGTCGGCCGCGTCTGCCACGTGACCATCGAGACCTGAAGCTGTCAGGAGAAATGAAAAACCGCGGCTCTTGGCCGCGGTCTTTTGTTTGCTAGAAGGCTTTCAGCGGCGTCACCCGGCCTTTTTCTTCTTCGCGGCTTTCTTTTTCCCGCGTTTCTTCGCCGGCTTCTTGTGCCCGCGACGCGTGGACCTCTTGGGCTTCTTCCTCCCGCTCTTCTTTTTCTTCTTGGCCGCCTTTTTCTTCGGGGCCGCCTGGCGCGGGGGAGCGCCCGCCGGCTTGCTGATGCTGGGAGTCACAGTGCCGCGGGCGACCGGAGTCATGGCGCCGCCGCGGGGGGTCAGGGCCGCAGGTTCGCCCATCTCCTCCTCTTCCTCTTCTTCGTACTCCTCTTCCACGGAGTCGTCGTAGGCGCCGATGTCGCCGTAGTCCTCCATGTCGTCATCGTTGCGGCTGTAGAGGGTCTCGTCGGGGAAGCTCATGTCTCCTCCTGCAATCGCAGCCGGGTTCTGTGGCTGAGCGGTAGCGCGGCGAGAGGCCACTATAGGCCGGAAAACCGCCTGCGCGCAAACCGGCGCGGATTATAGCAACCGCGCTTCGCCTGTCAACCGCTCAGGGCTCGCGGTGGATGACCAGCTTGTCGCCGGGCTGCAGGTGAGTGGGGGCCCGCCGGTTGTCGCGGCGCAGCGCCTCGACCGTAGTGTTGTTGGCGGCCGCGATGCTGAAGAGGGTCTCGCCCGGCTTGACGATGTGGACCTGCTTCCCGCCCTGGGAGGTTTGCAACCCGCTCTTGTTGCGGGACTTGGAGGGTTTCCCCGAGCTGCCACCGGCCTCGCTCTCCCCTGCCGGGCGATAGATCACCAGCGCGCGGCCCTTGCGCAACTCGTTGCCTTTGAGGTGGTTCCACTTGCGCAGGTTCGCAGGGGGGACGCCGAAGTCGTCGGCTACGGAGAGCACCGTGTCGCCCTTGCGGGCGCGGTAGCGGGTCGGCCGCTTGGAGAAGGCCATGTGCTCGGGATCATCCAGACTGCGGCCCGGCGCCATCGGCAGGATCAGCTTGCTATCGGGCGCGAGTTCGCCGCCCTCCAGGTCGTTGGCGTCGGTGATGGCGGCCGCGCTCGTTCGATATCGTTTTGCCACGCTCTGCAGCGTGTCGCCGGGGGCGACTTTGTAGTAGCGCCACGACACTCGCTTGTCTACCGGGATGGCGGCGATTGCCGCCTGGTATTTCTCCGCCGTGCCGCCGGGCAGCTTCAGGTCGAAGGAGGCCTGCTTGGGCGTGGTCATGCGCAGCAGGCTGGGGTTCAGCTCCTGCAGAACCTCCACTGAGCCGTCCACGCACGCCGCCACCAGTCGCAGGTCCACGGGATAGTCCACCGTGACCGTATCCACCTCCGGCGCGACCTCCGGGATGACGTTGTCCAGGCCGTACTGTGCTGGATTCTTGGCCACGATGGTGGCGGCGATGATGATGGGCACGTAATTCTTGGTCTCACGGGGCAGGGCGTCCCGGCGATAGAGCTCCCAGAAGTCGGCGTAGCCGGTGCGCTCCACGCCCTTCTGCACGTTCCCCGGGCCGGAGTTGTACGCCGCCAGCGCCAGGTACCAGTCCCCAAACTGCGTGTACAGGTCCCTTAGGTGGCGGGCCGCAGCCCGCGTGGCCTTCTCCGGGTCCTGGCGCTCGTCCACCCACCAGTTGCGCTCCAGGCCGTACTCGCTGGCGCGCCCGGCCATGAACTGCCACATGCCCCGCGCCCCGGCGCGCGAGAGCGCCAGGTTCTTGAACCCGGATTCGGCTTGCGCCAGGTAGATCAGATCCTGCGGAACGCCCTCTTCCCTCAGGATGCGCGAGATCATCTCGCGATAGCGCCCGGCGCGCGTGAGCGAATGCACCGCCGTGCCATGCCCCTTGGGGCTGCGGGAAAAGAAGTTCACGTAGCTGGCCACGATGTCGTTCATCACCAGCGGCAGGTCGGACGGCGTGGACTTCACGTCCGCCGTGGCCCGGTTGGCGAAGTTCGGATCCACCGGGAAGGTGACTTCGCTGGCTTCGTCGATGGGCGCCGGTTCCGCCTTTTGCTCGTTGAAGCCGTCGCCTTCCTTCAGCGCCAGCAGCTCCAGTCCATGGACTCCCTCCACAATCTTCTCGAACTCGCGCTGCAGCCGCCGGTCGGAGCTCACCGGCACCGGACCCTCCAGCAGCAGGGTCACGGCGCGGTCAAAGTTCTGCTTCGCGGCATCCAGGTGCCCCGCGCTGTAGTTCTCCTGTCCAGCCTTGTACTCCTTCTCCGCCTGCGCGATGAGGGCTTCGACCGGGTCCGCCTTGGGAGCCGGCTTCTCTTGCGGCTTGGCAGGCGGATCAGGCGCCGGGGATGCGGTGAGCGCGGGCGCGGTAGCCGCGGGCGGCGGCGTGGCGGTGTGCCGCTTGCTCTCCGCGGTCTCGCAGGAGGAAAGCCCCAGGACCAGGCCGCCAAGAACGGGCAAGAGCAAGTACGGTTTGCGCAGCGTCATAACCTCAGAGAGTCAGCGGCCCAGTGTGGCCGAACCAGAGTCGAGGAGAATCGAAGTAGCCGCATCGTACTATGCTCTGATTTGACGGGTCAATCGCGCCAAGGTCACGCGAACCACGAAGGAAAATGCGCTTACGCTCGCGCCAGGGCCTGACGCAGGTCGGCGATCAGGTCCTGTGCATCCTCGATGCCGACGGAAAGCCGCACCGTCGCTTCCGAGACGTCCATCAGTCGCAGCCGCTCGCGCGAGGTCCCCACGTGCGAGGAAAGCAGCGGATAGGAGACCGTGGATTCCACCCCGCCCAGGCTGGTGGCCAGGTACCAGAGCTTCAGCCCGTCGATGAACCGCTCCGCGGCGGGGCCGCCGCCTTTCATCTCCAAGGCCACCATCATCCCGAAGTCGCGCATCTGCCGCCGGGCGGCCTCGTGGCCTTCGTTCTCGGGAAATCCGGGATACATCACCCGCCGCACCTTGGGATGGCGGCGCAGCGCCTCGGCGATGCGCTCCGCGCTGCGGCAGGCGCGCTCCACCCGCAGCTCCAGCGTCTTCAGTCCACGAGTGAGCAGGTACGAAGCCAACGGCGCCAGCGATGCCCCGGATTGCAGCATGGCTTGCCGTGCTTCTTTGATGAATACAGCACAGCCCACGATGGCGCCCGCTGTCACATCGCTGTGCCCGCCCAGGTACTTGGTGGCCGAGTGCACAACCACATCCGCGCCCAGCTCCAGCGGCTTCTGCAGGATAGGCGTGGCGAAGGTATTGTCTACCACCACGCACGCCCGGCGCTTCCGCCCCACGGCCGCCAGCTTCGCGACGTCCACGCAGCGCAGTGTGGGGTTGGTGGGCGTCTCCAGGAACAGCATGCGAGTGTTCTTGCTGAAGAACCGCGGAAGCTTGCCCAGGTCTTTGTACGGGACGAAGCGCGTGCGGATCCCGAAGCGCGCCAGCACGTCCTCGAAGAGCTTGAGCGTGCCTCCATAGATGTCGAGCATGGAGACGATCTCGTCGCCCGCCCGGCAGGTGGCCAGCACCGTCACCAGGATGGCTGCCATGCCGCTCGCCGTCACGACGCAGCCGTCGCCGCCCTCGAGCGCCGCGATCTTTTTCTCCGCCGCCTCGGTGGTGGGGTTGGCGTAGCGGGTGTAGATGTAGCCCTGATCCTTCCCCTCGGAGATGCGGCGCAGCGCGTCCAGCTCCGGCAGGACGAAGACCGCGGTCTGGGCGATGTCGGTGGCCAGGGACGCCCGCTGCCCGTGGCGCTCCTCGCCTGCATGGACGCAGTGAGTGGAGTCGGCGCGCGCTTTGCGGACGCCGACGGCGGTTAGGCGGCGACTCATGGATTCCTCAGAGGCAACTCATCATAGCCCAGCAGAAGCGCGCCCGGCCCTCTCCCCCGCAAAACAACGGGCCCCGGCATTCGCCGAGGCCCCGGTCTGAATCTCTGCTCCGACTACCAGGAAAGCTTCAGCCCGAACTGGAACTGCCGCGGGTCGAACGACGCCACAGGCTGCCCCGCGTTGCACGAGGTGGAGGAGCACAGCACGCTGACGTCCGCCACGTTGAAGCGGTTGATGAGGTTGAACATGTCGGTCATGGCGTCCAGCTTCAGCCGCTCGGTTACGTGGAAGCGCCGCGCCACACGGAAGTCGGTGAACACCGTGTACGGACGCCGCGCCGAGTTGCGCGGCAGGTTGCCGTCCAGCGCCTCCAGGGTGATGTTCCTGGAAAGCGCCGCATTAACGAAGCACGGGGTCTGGAAGAATCCGCTGGGCGAGAGGGACGAGGGCTGCGCCGGGAAGCCGCACGCGTTCGTGGCCGTGCCCGCCGGCACCACGTTGGGTCGCGCCGTGTTGGGCGAGAACTGGAAGTTCACCGGCTCCGCCGTCAGGATGGTGAACGGCCGGCCCGACCCTACCTCAATGATGGGCGCCACCGTCCAGTTGCTGAATAACTTGCTGAAGAAGCCGTCTCCCGAGAGCTTTCCGCTCTGGTACACGCCGCTCAGCACCAGCCGGTGCCGTTGGTCGAAGGTGGAGCTGGCCCGCTCCTTGAAGGGGAAGAAGCTGTCCTGCGGGGCGAGTAGCGATTGCAGGTCGGTGGAGTCGTCGATGGTGTGCGACCAGGTGTACGACGCCAGGAACTCGTACTTGCGGCTGAAGCGCTTGCGCATCTGCGCCGTCAGGCCGTGGTACACCGAGCTCCCGTTGGAGAAGTTGGCCACCATGTCGCTGAAGGGCACGGTCACGCCCAGCCCCAAGCCTTCGGCGGCGATCACTCCGCTGGCAAAGGCTGTGCACGGGCCTCCGAACACCGGTGCCATCGAGGGGTTGATGCCGGAGGGACGGAAGAAGCTCACCAGCGACGCCGGCACTACGTTCACCGGTCCACCGCCTGTGGGAAAAACACCGCAGCTTGTCACCGACAGCGGAGAGGTGGTGACCGGGATTAGGCCGGCGTTCACGGCATTGAACCAGTTCTGCACCAGCAGGTCGCCCCGCACCGGGTTGGCATTGATGGGCCGGTTCAGATGCACGCCGTGCGTGTAGTTGTAGGAGAGCGTCAGCGCGAAGTTGCCACCAAAGTCGTGCTCGAAGGAAACTCCCGCCTGTTCCGCATATGCATGCTCGAATCCCTTGCCGGTGGGAAAGCCGAAGGGCTGCGAGAGCAGCGGCTGGAAGGTCGCTGGGTTCAGGTAGTTCTGGTTAATGAACGTAGAATTGGCGAAGAACGGGTCGAAGCGCTGCTCGCCCGGCAGGTATCCCATATTGCCCGCCGCCGCCGCACCCAGGCAGGTCGGTCGACTCAGGATTCCCTGGAACACGTTGGTCGCGTTGAGCGTCAGCGAAGGCACCGGCGGCGCTACCGTGGAGCAGGGCGTGCCTCCGAACAACAGCAACTGCGGCGTGCCTACCCCGTCGGTCGCATTGCCCAGAAAGCTCAGCCCCAGCAGTGGGTTGTCGTAGAACATCCCTAGGCTGGCGCGAAATACCGTCTTGCCGTCCTTCCACGGG
>DASYVL010000117.1 GCA_035937135.1 Terriglobales bacterium | reverse complement strand
CCTTGAGGGTGCGGGCGGCGCGCGCCATGAACCAGATCATGGTGGCCACGAAGAAGGCGGCGATCAGCATCACCCAGCCTTCGAAGACGTCCTGGTTGAACCCGGTGCGGGAGAGAATGACCGCTCCCGCCACGCTGGCCGTCAGCGCCGCCCCCAGGGCCACGTACACCACGCGGCGCAGCTCCGGCCGGCCGATCTTGGCCAGGTAGGCCAGCGTGATGCCCACGATGAGGGCGGCTTCCACTCCCTCGCGCAGGGTGACGACTAAGGTCTGGAGCATGCCACGTCCATTATGAAAATGAAATTCAATTTCAACTTAAATTCTACGTGCGGCTGGCGCCGCCGTCAATGGACGTCACACCACGCTGTGAGCCTCATCACGCTACAGCTGCTTGAGGAACCGTCTCGCCTGCTCCAATTCAGGGAAGAGCTTCTCGTCCGCCTGGAACTGCCGAGGATGCACGCAGCGCCGGCTGCCGCGCAGCCGCACCGGATGCTTCAGGTGCAGCATCTCGTGGTAGACGAGGTACTCGACCGCGTAGCGAGGGACTGAGGGGCGGTCGAAGATGCGACTGATGACGATGGTGTTGTGCGCCGGGTCGTAGTGACCCAGGCTGTTGCGGGCGTGATCGCGGCTCCAGGTCATCTGCGGACGCCCCAGCAGTCCGTGGAAGTATCGGACGTTGAGGCGATCGAAAATGGCCTCGAGGTCATAGACACGGCCGCGCGGAGAAACGATGTGCTTGCGTCCGCGCATCTGGCGCACCAGATGGGTGCGAGCGCTCATCGGCCGGCTGGAAATGTACTTGCGGTAGCGCGCCGCGCGCGCCGGCGCGATGGGCTTGCGATAGAGCTTGGCCAGCAGGATGTGAGCGATGGCCTCCAGCACGGAAGGCGGCGCCCCCTCCAGCAGGTCAGAGATGCGAACCCTCGCGGTCCCCTCCCGCAAGCGGATGGTGTTGTTCACGTTGGCGAAGCGGTAGAAGCGGATGTCGAAGGCGGGCGCGGGCGCGCGCGGGCGCAACTCCCGGTACATGTGCTCGAAAACCTCCGTCAAAGCTGGATTCACAGGGAGCGGGCGGGGGAGCATGGGGGTCACTTCTTCTTCTTGAACTGCTCTTTCTGTTCCTCCAGAAGTTCCTGCGCGTTTCTCAGCCCGGACTCCACCGAGTCGATCGCGTCCTCGAGGGCGAAGTTGTAGGCCTTGGACTCTTTGGCACCGGCGGAGCTGGCGGCGGCCGCTGCCTTGAAGTCTTTGAGCCGCGCCGCGAAGTCGCTGGTTGCGGCGATGATGTCGGCTAGCGGCTTGCGCAGGTCCTCCTTGCGGGTGGCATAGGCGTCCACGTTGTCGCTGAGTTCGTCCACCAGGTTGCCGAAGTCCTCCAGCAGATCGTGGATCTGCTGGCCGCGATCGGGGTCGGCTTTGGGGTCAGCGTACAGTGCCTCGGCGGACTCCAGCCGCTGCCGGGCGAACTTGATGAACAGCTTCAGTTTGAGCGGGGGGTCCTGCGCCGCTTCGCGGAGCTGGTCGGTCTCCACCTCGGTGAGCGGGTCGCGGTGGATCGTCGCCCCCGCCGGCAGTGCCAGCACCGCCAACCATGCCAGGAAGCAGGCCGCCTGTGCAATCCACTTCATGGTTGCCTCTTTCCCTCGCCGAACATCGCATCCAGGAGTTGGTCCTGGATGTGCCCCAGCTCCTTCACCGCCTGCTCCACCGTCGGGCGGTCGTCGATAGCCAGCGTCTTGCTGATGTCGTTGAGCCGACGCGCGGCCCTGCCGATGGCGATCTCGGTCTGCTTCAGCTTCTTCTTGGAAGTGCGCGCGGCGTCGCGGGCCTTCGCGGCATAGGCCACCGCATCCCGCACCGCGGCCTGACCCTCCTCCACCTTCCCGTCGGTGAAGTGCTGGTTCGCCAGCTCCACTTCTTCCCGTGCCACCCGGGCACACAGGAGGGCCTGCTCGCCCCCGGAGGTGACAGCGGCCTTGGCCTTCAGCTCCTCCAGGGTCTCCCCCGTCATCGCTAGGCAGGCGAGCGACACGAGCAAAAGAGCGGCCGAGGTTCGGACGAAAGCGCGCATGTCTACTTGGGCTCGATCGCCTTCAGGCGATGACGGGCCTTCCACTCCTCGTCGGGATACTTGCCGTTGGCCACCAGCAGGAACTGATGGTAGTTCTGGGCCGCCTGCTTGAAGTCTTTCAGGCTGTCGTAGGCAGTGGCCCGCATGAAGTACGTCCCCGGGTTCTCGGGATAGAAGCGGGCGCGCGTGTCCAGGGCCTGGATGGCGGTGGCGTAGTCCTTGTTGCGCTGGGCGGCGAATGCCAGGTCGAAGTAGGCTTCCTTCAGCTTGGGATCGGAATTCACCGCCGCTACGAGTACGGCCTCCGCCTCAGCGAACTTTCCCTGGCCGGTGAGCACTAGCCCCAAGGCATGGTGCAGTTCGGCATTCTTGGGATCGCGCGACAGCAGCCGCCGGTAGTGCAGCGCCGCCGGTTCGTACTGCTTGGCTTCGAGATAGAACGCCGCCAGCTCGCGCTCCGCCACCGGGTCGGTGGAGTCCTTGGCGGCCGCCTCCAGCTCCGCCACACCCTCATCCTTTCGCCCCAGTTCCATCAAGACGCGCCCCAGCTGCACGCGTGCGGCGGCATTGGCCGGCTCCAGCTTCAAAAGTTGGCGCAGGGCGGCCTCCGCCTCTGCCCACCGCTTGCCCTGGGTATGGACCTGCACCAGCCCTTCCAGCGCCTCCGCGGAGTTGGGATCGAGCTCGAGAGCCTTTTGGAACTCCGTCTCGGCGGCCTTGAGGTTGCCTTGCCGCTCCAGCACTCCTCCGGCGGCAAGACGTGGCCTGGGATCCTTGGGATCGAACTTCGCCGCCTCGGCATAGGCGCTCAGGGCTTCAGCGGGGTTCTTCTCCTTCAAGACGTCGCCCAGGACTCCCCAGGTCCGCGCCCATCCCTCCTGCGGCTTCTCGGTGGGCTTGAGCTTGGTGGCGGCGCGCAGGAAGGTTTCCGCCTCCGCGCTCCCGGAGGCGGCAAGCAGCATCCCCAGATTCAAGGTGGATTCGAAGACATCCGGCTGCGCCGCCACCGACTTGCGGTAGGCGTCGATGGCCTCGGGGCGCCGGTCGGTCTCGTTGAAAACGAAGCCCAGGTCGAACCAGGCGCGATAGTTCTTCGCGTCCTTGGCCACCGCCTCGCGCAGCTCGCGCTCCGCGGCCGCCCAATCCTTCTTCTCGATGTCCGCTTCCGCCTCCGTCACCGCCCGCGCCGCCAGAGTCTCGTCCGACGGGATGCGCCGATGCGAGCCGGTCTTCCGCGTCTGTGCCGGAGCGCTGGCTACGCAGACCACCAGCACGCCGGCCATCATCCAGATCAGCAGTCCCTTATTTGCGCCCGTTCCCACGAGGTTTGCCGTTGCCATATAGGATACTCGCAAGGAACTTCCCGGTGTGCGAGTGCGGGGCCTTGGCGATGGCCTCCGGAGTCCCGGCGGCGACGATCTGTCCGCCACCCTCGCCGCCCTCGGGGCCCAGGTCGATCACCCAGTCCGCGGTCTTCACCACGTCCAGGTTATGCTCGATCACCAGCACCGAGCCTCCGGCCTCCACCAGCCGCCGGAAGGCCGCCAGCAGCTTGCTGACGTCATCGAAGTGCAGGCCGGTGGTGGGTTCGTCGAAAAGGTAGAGCACACGCCGCGGGGGAGCCTCACGCTTGCTGGCTGGCCCGCGCTTGGGACGGGCGGCCTCGCGGCCTGCCGGCCCGAGGTGCGCCGCCAGCTTCATGCGCTGGGCCTCGCCACCGGAAAGCGTGGTCGCCGACTGTCCCAGCCGCAGGTAACCCAGTCCAATCTCCTCCAGCACGCGCAGCTTCTCGGTGACGCGGGACACGGCGGCGAAGAACCGCAGTGCCTCTCGCACCGTGAGGTTCAGGACTTCATGGATGTTCTTCCCGCGATAGCGGATCTCGAGCACCTCGGGTTTGTAGCGCGTGCCCTTGCACTCCTCGCAGATCAGCTCCACGTCCGCCAGGAACTGCATCTCCACCGTGACCGTGCCGTCGCCCTGGCAGGTCTCGCAGCGGCCGCCGGGAACGTTGAAGGAGAAGTGGCCGGGGGGGAAGCGCCGCTTCTGGGACTCGGGCAGGGAAGCGAACAGGTCGCGGATGCCGTCGAAGGCCTTGATGTAGGTCACCGGATTCGAGCGCGGCGTGCGTCCGATGGGCGACTGGTCCACCAGCACCACTTCGTCGAGGAACTGGGCGCCTTCGACTTTGTCGAACCAGGGCTGCGCCGCACCCACGCCGCTGCTCTGGCCCTTCATCGCCGCCAGCGCCTGATAGAGGACGTCGTGCACCAGCGAGGACTTGCCCGAACCCGAGACTCCGGTAACCGCTACCACCATGCCCAGCGGGATGGTCACATCGAGGTTCTTCAGGTTGTGAGCGCGCGCGCCGCGCAGCCGGAGCTGCCGGGAATCCGGCTTGCGGCGGCCCGTGGGGAGCTGGATGCGAAGGTCCCCGGACAAATATCGGCCGGTGAGGGAAGTAGCCGTGCGCCGGATCTGCGCGTAGGTCCCGGCGGCGATCACCTTCCCGCCGCTCTCCCCCGCGCCCGGGCCCAGGTCGAGGATGCGGTCGGCCGCGCGCATAATCTCAGCATCGTGCTCCACCACCAGGATGGTGTTTCCCAGGTCGCGCAGTTCGTGCAGGATCTGGATGAGCCGTTTGGTGTCGCGCGAGTGCAGGCCGATGGAAGGCTCGTCGAGGACGTAAAGCGTTCCCACCAGGCGCGAGCCCAGGGAGGTGGCCAACTGGATGCGTTGCGCCTCGCCGCCCGAAAGCGTCGAAGACAAGCGTTCGAGCGTCAGGTATTCCAGGCCGACCTCGTTCAGGAACTTCAGCCGGTCGCGGATCTCCTCCAGGATTTTTCCCGCGATGTCCATCTGCTGCGGGCGCAACTCCAGTCTGGCGAAGAAGGTCGCGGCCTGCTCCACCGTCATGCGGCAGAGGTCGCAGATGTTCTTCCCGGTGATGCGCACCAGGCGCGCCTCCTCCCGCAGCCGCGCACCCTGGCACTCGGGGCAGGTGGCGTATCCGCGGTAGCGGCTCAGGAAGACGCGCACGTGCAGCTTGTACTTCTTGCGCTCCAGATGCTTGAAGAAGCCCTGGACGCCGGAGAACTTGCCGTCGCCCTCGAGCACCAATCGCTGCGACTCCGGCTCCAGGCGCGACCAGGGCACGTCGAGCGGGACGTCCTTTGCGCGGGCCACGCGTTTCAGCTCGGTGAGCAGGAAGCGGTACTTAGGTTTGGTCCAGGGCTCGATGGCGCCCTCGGTCAGCGTCTTCGATTTGTCCGGGATGACCAGGTCGAGATCGAAGTCGATGGTGTTGCCGAAGCCCTGGCAGCGCGGGCAGGCGCCGTAGGGATTGTTGAAGGAGAACAGGCGCGCTTCGGGCTCGTCGTAGCGCAGGCGGCACTGCTTGCACTCGAAGCGCTGGGCGAAGCGCAGGGTCTCAGGCGGCGCGCCGTCCCGCGGCACGGTCTCAAAGATGGCCTCGCCGGATTCGCGGTAGCAGATCTCGGCCGCATCCACCAAACGCGCCCGCACGTCAGGCGCGACCGCGATCCGGTCCACCAGGAGAAACACCGGCTGCGCGAAATCCACGTCGAGCAACGACTCCGGCGTCGAGAACTCGAAGATCCAGCCACCCTGGTAGAGCCGGTTGAAGCCCCGCCGCCGCAGCTCGAAAAGTCGGGCCTTGAGAGCGACGGCATCCTTCAAGGCTGCGGCCGTCTCCACTTTCTTGCTTTTCCCGCGAGGCTTTCCCGGGGGCGCGGGCGACGTGGCGGGCACTTGCAGCGGGAAGAGCACGTTCAGCCGCACGCCTTCGCCTAACTGCAGAACGCGGCCGGCCACCTCGTCCACCGTGTCCTTCTTGACCTCGGCGCCGCACTGCCGGCAGTAGGTGGTGCCCACGCGGGCGAACAACAGCCGCAGGTAGTCGTAGATCTCGGTGGCGGTGGCCACGGTGGAGCGCGGGTTGCGCGTGGTGTTCTTCTGCCGGATGGCGATGGCGGGCGCGATGCCGTCGATGAAGTCCACGTCCGGCTTCTCGATGCGCTCCAGGAACTGCCGCGCGTAGGCGGAGAGCGACTCCACGTACCGCCGCTGCCCCTCGGCGTAGATGGTGTCGAAAGCGAGCGAGGATTTGCCCGAGCCCGAAACCCCGGTCACCACCGTCAGGGTGTTGTGGGGGATCTCGAAGTCGATATTCTTGAGGTTATGGACGCGGGCGCCGCGGACCACGATGCTTTCGGTGGGCATGGGGAAAAGGATCGGGCAGCGCTCAGACAACTCCGGCAAGCGCTGCCGAACCTTTGATTATAGTCTGGAAGCGCTGGGCGGGAGGGGAGCGCGGAAGCTCAGGAATCCTGCTGATCTTCCTGGTCGTTGCGATTGCGGTAGCGGAAGGCGACGCCGACGATGGCCGCCATCATCCCCAGGGTAGGGAAGAGCAGCACGGCCACAGCGCGGGTGAAGGTCTTGCGCCCCTTTTCGCCGGTGGCGTCGGCGCTCGAGGAGCACATGGAGCAGCCCTGTCCCAGGGCCGGCGCGGTGATCGCCAGCATCAGCAGCAGGACGAGAGCGTATTGCCGCAGCTTCATTTCACCCCCAAATGTAACACGCGCAGGGCATCGGGCAGGAAAACGCACATCAGGCACAGGCACCCGACCACCGCGGTCATGAGCACGATTTTCATGCGCGCCATCTCGAACTTCAGGTGCATGAAGTAGGCGATGATGAACGCCGCTTTGATGACCGAGAGCACCATCAGCACGCCCAGCATGTGCGGTGGGTCGAAAACCTGCTTGTAGGCCAGCATGATCTCCACCACCGTGATGACCAGCAGGGCGCCCCACACCCAGAAGTACTGGCTCTTTCCCTCGTCGTGATGCGCCGCCGCTTCCGACATCGTTCCTCCGCCTCAGACTACCTTGGTGGACATCAGGTACACCAGGGGGAAGATGAACATCCACACCAGGTCCACGAAGTGCCAGTAGAGCCCGCTTACCTCGACGTCATGGGCGTCGTACACCTTGGGCCGCAGCCACACAATGATTGCAGCCACGATGGCCGAGAACAGCAGCACGTGGATGCCGTACTTGAAGGGGCTGTCGGCGGGCAGCATCAGCCACCCCACCAGCCACAGCACCAGCAGGATGGGGATGAACTTCTTCCGTAGCGCGATCACGCCCAGGTAGATGACGCCGATGGTCACGTGCAGCATGTGCATGCCGGTGAGTCCGAAGAAGGTCGCCGGGAACTGCGGCACGGCTTGCGTCGCCTTGGCCAGTTCTCCCGCCGCTTCCGTAGCTCCTTTGGCCTGGGGGAAGATGGGCAGCCGCAGACCTTCGTGGATCAGGCCGTTCCACTCCATGGCGTGCAGCACGATGAAGGCGATGCCGAAGAACATGGTGGCCAGGATCCAGTTGAACTGCCACTTGGAGTCGCCGCGGCGCGCCGCCAGCACCGCCAGCACCATGGTGAGGGAGCTGGAGAGCAGGCACGCGGTCATCACGCTGGCGTTGGCGATGCTGTGCGCCCCAAACGGCGTCGGCCACTGCGGCGTGGAGAGCCGCCCGTAGCTGTAGGCGAACAGCAGCGCTCCGAAGGTCAGCGAGTCGGAGAGCAGGAACAGCCACATGCCGACCTTCTTGGAGTAGGCCCCGAGAAACGGCGGCTCGAAGGCCCCCGCTTCTGCAGGAGGATGGACTGCCGCGTCTGCCATCTTCAATGGTCTCCTATTTGGTGAACTGCAACAGCGCGAAAATGTAGATCCACAGCACCGCCATGAAGTGCCAGTACCATGAGGTCACCTCCACCACCATGCGGCGCCTCTCCCAGGCCTGGGAAAGGATGGCGGTGGCCGCGGCGTAGAACAGCGCCAGCACGCCTCCCACCAGGTGGATGGCGTGGGTGCCGGTCAATAAATAAAAGAACGAATTGCTGGGATTGCTGGAGATAAATATGCCTTGCCGCGCCAACTGGCTCCAGGCCATCCACTGGCCTGCGAGGAAGCCCAGCCCCAGCACCAGGGTGATGGAAAGCCAGGGCGCCGAAGAAGCATTCACCGGCGCCACTCCTGGGACGGCTGGTACCTCGGCCAGCGCCGCCTGGTGGGCCATGCTGCGCCGAGCTAGCTCCAGCGTGATGCTGCTGGCCAGCAGAATGGCAGTGTTGATCCACAGGATGTCGGGCAGCTCCATCGAACGCCAGTCTTCTCCCAGCCCTTGCCGGACGATGTAGGCGCTGGTAAAGGCCACGAACAACATGGCAATGGGCGCCAGGGCCACGACCACCCCGATGCGGTTGCGCCGCAGGCGGTCGCCGAAGTCGGGGCGGGCGTCGTCTCCGCCGTCTTCCGCACGCGGGGGAGCGCCACCGCCGCCTGAGTGCGGCCGTTCCTCGACCAGGGTTGGGTTCAAAGTCGCCATAGGGAGCTAGTGCGCCGGGACGCTCGCCTCGTCTGTCTGCATGATGTAGTCCTTGGCTGCGCCCGGCACGCTGTACTCGTAGGGACCGTGGTGCACTACCGGGGAATGCCCGCCGAAGTTGTCATGCGGAGGCGGCGAGGGGATGGTCCACTCCAGCGTAGTCGCCTCCCAGGGGTTGTCCTCCGCCTTCTTCCCCTTGAACATGCTCCAGAACAGGTTGACCACAAAGATCAGTTGTCCGGCGATGGTGATGAAGGCGGCGTAGGTGATGAACTTCTGCACCGGAATCAGCGGATGCAGGAACTGCACCACGTCCAGTTGTGAGTAGCGGCGCGGGTGGCCGGCCATCCCCAGGTAGTGCATGGGCATGAAGATGGCGTAGCTGCCGATGAAGGTGAACCAGAAATGCGCCTGGCCCATGGCATTATTCATCATCCGCCCGAACATCTTGGGGAACCAGTAATAGGTGGCGGCAAAGATGCCGAAGATGGCGGCCACGCCCATGATGAGGTGGAAGTGTCCCACCACGAAGTAAGTGTCATGCAGGTAGATATCGAGCTGCGGCTGCGCCAGGATCGGCCCACTCAGCCCGCCGGAGACAAACATGGAAACGAAGCCCACGGCGAAGAGCATGGGCGTGGCGAAGCGCACGCGGCCCCGCCAGATGGTCCCCAGCCAGTTGAAGGTCTTGATGGCCGAGGGCACTCCGATGGCCATGGTCATCACCGAGAAGGCGAAGCCGGAGCGGGGGTCCATGCCGCTCATGAACATGTGATGGCCCCACACCAGGAAGCCCATGGCGCCGATGGCCATGATGGCGTAGACCATGGCGCGATACCCGAAGATGGGCTTGCGGGAGAAGGTAGAAAGAAGCTGAGAAGCTACGCCCATTCCGGGGAGGATGGCGATGTAGACCTCAGGATGTCCGAAGAACCAGAACAGATGCTGCCAGAGCAAGGGCGAGCCGCCCTGGTGGTGGATCAACTGGCCGTTGACCACCAGGCCGCCGGGGACGAAGAAGCTGGTACCGGCGTTGCGGTCGAGCAGCAGCAGGATGCCGCCGGCCAGGAGCACTCCGAAGGCCAGCAGGGCGAGGATGGCGGTGACGAACCAGGCCCAGCAGGTGAGCGGCATGCGCATCAGGGTCATGCCTTTGGCCCGCATGTCCAGGACGGTAGTGATGAAGTTCAGCGCGCCCATCAGCGAGGCGCCGCAAAACAGCGCGATGCTGATGATCCACAGGTCCATGCCCAGGCCCTGCCCGGGCCCGGCGCTGGGGATGGCGCTCAGCGGCGGATACTGGGTCCATCCCGAGAGCGGCGCGCCGCCTTCCACGAAGAAGGCCGCCAGCATCACCAGGAAGGAAAGGAAGGTGGTCCAGAAGGAGAGCATGTTCAGCACCGGAAAAGCCATGTCCGGCGCCCCGATCTGGATGGGGAGGAAGTAGTTGCCGAAGCCGCTCTGCGGCGCCGTGGTCAGCACGAAGAACACCATGATGGTGCCGTGCATGGTCAGCAGCGTCAGGTAGGTCTCCGGCTTGATCTCGCCCAGCAGCGGCAGGTGCGCGGTCGGGTACACCAGGTGGATGCGCATCAGCAGCGAGAGGAACATCCCCACGAACACCGCCACCAGCGCCAGGAAGTAGTACTGGAGACCGATGACCTTGTGGTCCAGGCTGAAGATGTACTTGCGGATAAAGCCGGTGGGTGCTGCGTGGGCGTGCGCTTCCGTCAGGGCGTGCGACTCAGTCATCTTTCTGTGTTCTCCAGAAGTTCCAATCGCGAAGATTCGGTTCTACTGCTCCAGCTTCTCTTTTTCCCGCGCCGCCATCCACTCGTCGAATTCTTTCTGAGGGACGATCTTCACGTCGGCGCGCATCTTGTAATGCCCCAGGCCGCACAACTCGGCGCAGGCCGCCTCGTAGTTGCCCAGCTTGTTGGGCGTGAAGTGCATGGGGATCAACAGCCCGGGAACGGCGTCCTGCTTCACGCGCATCTCGCGCACGTAGAAATCGTGGATCACGTCCTGCGCCCGCAGCGTGATGCCCACCTCTTTATCCACCGGCAGCATCAGGGTGCCGGTGACGATGTCGTCTTTGCCGGCGGGATCGGTCGGGTCCAGACCCACGGCGGCGTCGTTACCCTGGGAGGCGTCGATCAGCTCGGGCTTCAGGCGCCCGAACTTTCCGTCCGGCCCGGGATAGCGGAAGTACCAGTTGAACTGCACTCCCGTCACTTCCACCTGGGTGGCATTGGGGCTGGCGGGGCGCATCTTGGCTTCCGCCCAGACGGAATAACCCATCAGGTTCAGTCCGATGAACATCACGGCTGTCAGGCTGGTCCAAACGACTTCGAGGCCGGTGTGCCCGTGGGAATAGGTTGCTGCGCCCGCGCCGCTGCGGTCGCGATACTTCCAGACGAACAGGCCCAGGCCCAGTTGCGAGGCCAGGAACACCACGCCCATGGCGATGTAGGAGAGCTGGAACTGGGCGTCGATGGCGCCGCCCTCGGCAGAGGCCAATCCCGGCATCCACCAGGTGTGAGCGTAAAAGAAGTAGGAACTTGCGAGGGTGATCAGCCAGATGATGAACAGAAGCGCCAGCCCCATTGATTCAAGCCCCGTGGTTAAGGATGGTCGTTGCGACTTCTGGCTGCCATTCGCAGCTTCGAAGTCGCGGGCGAACGCGAAAGAATATCACACAGGCCTGTGAGTTCTGCACAATAGATTTTTTTCGGGTGATGAAAACCGCATCACTGCCGTGATTGCGCGCGTCCATGGGCGGAGTGGGGCATTCGGAAGGCGGCTACTTCTTGGAGCCGTTGCGCACCAGATTGAGGAAGGCGGCGTGCACGCGCGTGTCTTCGGAGAGTTCCGGGTGGAAAGTGGCGGCCATGATCTTCCCCTGGCGGACCAGCACGGGATCGTCGCCGGCACTGGCCAGCACCTCGACGCCCGCGCCTACGCGCTCGATGCGCGGCGCGCGGATGAACACCATCTCCAGCGGCTCTTCTCCCAGCTGCGTCTTGCCGAAGCGGATGGAGCTTTCCAGCTGCCGCCCGTAGGCGTTGCGGCGGATGCGCATATCCAGCGCCCCCAGACTCGGCTGCGGCGGATTCTCCACGTCTTGCGCCAGCAGGATGGCACCGGCGCAGGTCCCGAAGGCGGGCTTGGTCCGAACGAAGTCGCGTAGCTTCTCCAAGAATCCGTCCTGCTCGAGGAACTTCAGGAAGGTGGTGGATTCACCCCCGGGAATGACCAGAGCGTCCACGGCGTCGAGTTGCTCAGGCTTCTTGACCAGGAGGGTCTGGGCGCCCAACTGCTCCAGGCGGCGCCGGTGGGCGTCGAAGTCGCCTTGGATGGCTAGGACGCCGATGGTCATTGCACTGCCGCCTACCAGCCGCGCTTTTGCAGCAGCTCGGCTTCCGGCAGACCGGCGATCGCCAGGCCCTTCATGGCGCCGACCACCCCCTGGCTGGCCTCGAGCAGGATGGCCGGGTCGTCGAAGTGGGTGGTGGCCTTCACGATGGCCACGGCGCGGCTGCGTGCCTCTTCCGGTTCGGCAAACTGGGTGGAGTCCTTCATGAAGATGCCTGAGCCGACGAACACCGACTCCGCGCCCAACTGCATCACCAGCGCCGCGTCCGCGGGCGTCGCGATGCCGCCGGCAGAAAAGTTGGGTACGGGCAGCCTGCCGTCACGCGCCACCATGCGTACCAGCTCGTAAGGCGCTTGCAGGTCCTTGGCCGCGGCGTAGAGCTCTTCTTCGCTGGCCACGGTGAGCCGCTTCATCTCCTGCACGATGGCGCGCATGTGCTTGACCGCGTGCACTACGTCGCCGGTGCCGGCCTCGCCCTTGGTGCGGATCAACGCCGCGCCCTCGGCGATCCTGCGCAGCGCCTCCCCCAGGTTGCGCGCTCCACAGACGAAGGGCACCTTGAAGGCGTGCTTGTCCACGTGGTGCGCCTCGTCGGCAGGCGTCAGCACTTCGGATTCGTCGATGTAATCCACTCCCATCTGTTGCAGAATCTGGGCCTCGGCGAAGTGTCCGATGCGGCACTTGGCCATCACCGGGATGGAGACCGCGTCCATGATCTCGCGGATCTTCTTGGGCGCAGCCATGCGGGCCACGCCGCCCTCGGCGCGGATCTGCGCCGGGACGCGCTCCAACGCCATCACCGCCACTGCACCGGCGCTCTCGGCGATGCTGGCCTGCTCGGCGTTGGTCACATCCATGATGACCCCGCCCTTCAGCATCTCGGCCAGGCCCGTCTTCAGCCGCAGGCCGGAACTCCCGTTTTTCTCCGACATAACTTCCTCTTCTTTCCGGAAGCGGCGCGCGGCCGTCCGGAACAGCTTTCATTTTACTCCAGCGGACTTGGCCCAACCCTTCGGCAGGTGGCGCGCGAACATCTTCAGGGGGTCGATGGCGAGGAACAGGGCCTTCCCCCGCGCCAACACCTGGCCGCGTCCGTTGAGAATCTCGGCCACATTGGTGTGACGCCGCCCCCGCACCCGTAGTTCCCAGGACTCTACCCGCAGCGGCCGGTCGAGCGGCACCGGCTTCAGGTACTCGACCTTTAGCTGGGAGGTCACGGCGATGACGTGGCGCAGCTTGTTCACCTTGCCCATGGCCTCGTCCAGGAGGGTGGCGATCACACCACCGTGGGCGTGCGCCGGAGGCCCGGTGTACCTCCGCCCCAGCCGGAAGCGGCAGACGAAGCGCTTGCGCCGCGGCTCGTAGTGAAACTTCAGGTGCATGCCGTCCGGATTGTCCTTGCCGCAGGCAAAACAATAATTGCGGGGGATATGAATGTGCCGGGTGCCGTGGCCGTGGACTCGGGTCTTCTTCGCCATGCCTCGCTTCCTTAAGGGGAATAGGGCTGGCATCTTACCAGCCGGGTCTTGCCGTCTCTCTAACCATTCGATGAACTCTGCAACAGTTCGACCCTGAATCTTGGCACTACGCTGCACGGACCGCTTTTTGGGCGGTTTTCCCTATACGGCGTCCAGGCTATGTGTTTATTCTACTTAGGCTTGCAGTACTTGCAGGAGCGACGGGCGTGTGCCCGGCGTTCGTTTATCCCGGACTTATCTGAGCTAAGGAGGCTCGATGCCGGAGTTAGAAACCCCCAGCTACCACGCCAATAACTTTGTGCGCGCGTTCCGCCGCTGGTTTGTGCCCTACGTACAGTCCCGCGTGATGAAGGACGAATTCCGTCCTCTGCTCTCCTACCTGTTCACCGAGTGGAAGTGCAACGTGGACTGCCACTATTGCTGGGCCTTCAACAACAAAGTGAAGGGCATGACGGAAGAGACCGCCGTCCAGTCCATCGACTGGCTGAAGTCGGTAGGCTGCCGCGTGATTGCCATCATGGGCGGCGAGCCCCTGCTGCGCCGCGACATGATTCTCAAGGTGGTGGACTACGGCACCAAGAACGGCTTCTTTGTCTACCTGCCCACCAACGGCATCCTGATGAACGAGGACTTCATCGACCGGGTGGGCGACGCCGGCGTGGCCGCCATCAATCTGGCCGTGGACTGCCTGGAAGAGAAGCCCGGCCTGGCCAAGAACTTCAAGCGCATCGAGAAGCAGTTCCACTACCTGGTGAAGCAGCAGCGCAAGTACGGCTACATGATCGTCTTCAACACCAACATGTGCCGCCACAACCTGGAGGACGTGAAGGTGCTCACCCAGATCGCCCACGACAACGGCATCTCCAGCGACGTGCACATCAACGAGCCTCCCTACATCGAGCAGCCCCACTTCCAGCATCTGGACGATAACGTCACCTACATCCGCCCCGACGATTGGGACCGGGTGGACGAGGTCCTGGACTGGCTGATCGAGAAGAACTCGCAGGGCTACATCATGGTGAATTCCAAGGATCACTTGCGCAAGATGAAGGACTTCATGCGCGGGGTCACCTATCCCTGGAACTGCCGTGCCGGGCACAACTCCTGCGTCATCCGCACCGACGGGACGCTGGCGCCCTGCTTCCCCATGTACTCGGCCAAGACCGACTGGGGCAAGGTCGGAGAGCCCAAGTTCGATAACCAGCAGCTGGACGAGATGAAGAAGGTGTGCAACTCGCACTGTCTCTCCACCTGCCAGTACGTGCTGGGCTACTACTACAATAACGCCAACGTCATGCGCTGGATCATGAAGCAGGGGCTGCACGGCTGGAGCGGCCGCCCCTCCACCGACAACTAACCGCGTTTCCGCTTTTCCCAGCCCCCTCCGCGGAGGGGGCTTTTCTTTTGCCCCGGCGCGGGCCTCTCCCCAGCGGCAGGGAATCCATCCGGTACCCCATCTTGGCCCCGAGGACAAATTTTCACTCCACAGGGGTAGAATTTCCCCTATAATCCCGAGGCTACCCCTTGCCCAAGCCATGACTCCCGGAACCACCGAGGTCCGCCGCATCGCCATCGTCACCACCGACGAGTCGGTCATGCCCGACGTGGAGAAGTTCCTCGCTCCTACCTTCAACACCACCTTTCTGAACAATCCGGACGACATCCTGCCGCTGCTCACCCAGGTCCCCCTCGACGCCATCATCCTGGATGTGGATACCGTCGCCGGGTCCACGGCGCAGGGCCTGGACGTACTGCACGAGCTGCGGGGGATGAGCGCGGAGTTCGTCCTGGTCGCCCTGACGCGTTCTCACAGCCACAGCCTGCGCCGCAAGGCCACCGAATCGGGGGCGGACGACTTCTTCGTGGCGCCGGTGGATTTCGACGAGCTGCGCCTGACCCTGGAGCGCGCCCTGGACCACCGCCGCATCGAGATCGAGAACCGCCGCCTGCGCGACCAGATCATGCAGAAGTTCAGCTTCTGCGAGCTCATCGGTGGCAGTGAGCCCATGCGCCGCGTCTACGACGCCATCACCCGCGTGGCCGATAGCACCACCACCATTGTGATTCGGGGGGAGAGCGGCTCGGGCAAGGAGCTGGCGGCCCGCGCCATTGTCATGACCGGCCCCCGGTCCGAGAACGCATTCATCAGCGTCAACTGCGCCGCCATCCCCGAATCACTCATCGAAGCCGAACTCTTCGGGCACGAGAAGGGCGCCTTCACCGGGGCCGTGGCCGCGCGCGCCGGGCACATCGAGGCGGCCCACGGCGGGACCCTCTTTCTGGATGAGATCGGCTCGTTGCCCCTGCCCCTGCAGAGCAAGCTGCTGCGCGTGCTCGAGGACCGCGCCGTACAGCGCATCGGCGGCCGCGGCGTCAAGAAGGTGGACTTCCGCCTCATCACCGCCACCAACGAGGACCTGGAGGAAGCAGTGCGGGACGGAAGGTTCCGCGAGGACCTCTACTACCGCATCCACGTGGTCCCCATCTTCCTGCCTCCCCTGCGCGAACGCCAGGGCGACATCCCCCTGCTGGTGGACCACTTCATGCGCATCTACTGCACCACCAACGACCTTCCTCTGAAGCGCTTCGAGCCGGAGGCCCTGGAGATACTGGAGGAGCACCCCTGGCCGGGCAACGTGCGCGAACTGGAGAACCTCATCCAGCGCCTGGTGCTGATGGTGGAGGGTAGCTCCATCACCGTCAAGCAACTTCCGCAGCAGATCCTCATGACCAGCACTGTGGGCCACGAGTCGCTGCTCATTCCGGAGAAGGGAATCGACTTCGATAAAGAGATGGCCCGCATTGAAGCCGCCTACCTGCAGGCCGCCCTGAGCCGGTCGGGCGGCAAGAAGGTGGCTGCGGCCCACCTCCTGCGCATCAATCCGCAGAAGATGAAGTACCTCTGCCGCAAGTATCGGATTGAGATGGGTTAAAAATTAACCCTACTGGGGTTTAATTTTTTACTCCGGCCGGGTTTCTCACCTCCGGTTCGTGCCAGCCCAGCGCCTCCGCAGCCGCAACCTATTGAATCTAAGACCGCTGAAAAATCCCTCCCGCCGGCCCTGTTTGGCATTCCCCTTGCACTAGACAACAACGCAAGCAACAGAAGTCAGGCCTCAGGGAAAGTCCAAACCTATAAAGAGAGGGAACAATCACATGGCAATCGAGAAGAAGAGTTTGATCAGCAACATCGCGGCCGCCAAGAAGGCCATCATTGCCGCCCAGCGGGATTTGCAGGGCGGCACGGGCCTGCAGGGTGGCACTGGACTGCGGGGCGGAGCCGGTCTGAAGGGCGGAGCTGGCCTGAAGGGCGGAGCTGGCCTGAAGGGCGGAGCTGGCCTGAAGGGCGGAGCTGGCCTGAAGGGCGGAGCTGGCCTGAAGGGCGGAGCTG
>DASYVL010000116.1 GCA_035937135.1 Terriglobales bacterium | reverse complement strand
GGTGCAACTGCGCGTGGCCGAGCAGTACATCGCCCGCTTCGGCGACCTGGCCAAGGCCGGCACGACCCTGATCCTGCCCGCCAACGCGGGCGACGTCGGCAGCATGATCGCCATGGCCATGAACATCATCCGCCAGGGCGCGCAGCCAGTTTCGTCAGCGGCGCCGGGAAAGTAGGGCTTACCGCGCGGAATCAGCGCGGCCAGAGCCAGCCGAAGGTGCCCGCGGTCAGCAGGGCGTAGATCAGCCCGTCGAACATGTGCTTGAAGGTCACGCCCCAGGTCTGCCCCTTCCACACCGAGTCTGCGAAGTGCCCCAGACCGTATCCCATGAAGGCTACGGTGCCGGCCACGCGGAAGACCAGCAGGTACGGCGTGCCGGGCGCCACGGTGCGTCCCGTCAGGTAGGCGGTGAAGACGGCGACGATGAGGCAGAAGAGGAACCATAGGCCCAGGAATTTCCCCATGTTCACTGGCCCGCTGGGGAGCAGGGTCAGAAATCCCACCGGGCCCTTCTTGAACTTCTCCGTCATCTCCGGCGACTTCATGTCCTTGTGAGTGCTGTACGGGAAGTGGTAGGCAGGGCCGGGCCCGACGCCGGCCGCGCGCAGGGCGTCCATCACTTTCTCTTCGTCGGGGAGCTTGCGGTAGTCGCTCTTGTGGATGGGGAGCGCCATGTGGATGATCGAGCTGGCTACGAACACGATGACCGCGGAAAGCAGGATGGGAAGCCACAGCTGCGGAAGGTAGACCATGGGACGCCTCCTTGCCTGGAAAAGCTTACCGCGGATGGACGCGGATGCAACGCGGATTTTAAGAATCTGCCGGTAGAGGCACGGAACAACTCGTGCGTCTTCCCCAGACGAGCGTCATTCCGACCCTGAGCGTGTCGAAGGGGAGGAATCTACGCATTCTTACAGAGGGCGCCCGGAAATACATAGATCCTTCGCCCGCACAACGGGCTCAGGATGACGCTCTGCACAGGGTTAAATCCGCGTCATCCGCGCTGATCCGCGGCGAAGCAGCTACTGCAACAAGCTGCCGTTGCCGTTCTCTTTCTCCTCCGGCGGGATGACGACGGCAGCGGCGACCTTGTCTCCGCCCTCCAGGTTCAGCAAGCGGACGCCCTGGGTGGAGCGGCCGGCTTCGCGGATCTGTTTGGTGTCGATGCGGATGATCTTGCCGAACTGGCTGATGAGCATGGATTCGGAGTGGTCGTCCACCAGCATGATGGCGGAGACGCGGCCGTTGCGCTCCGTGGTCTTGACGTTGATGACGCCCTTGCCCCCGCGCGATTGCAGGCGGTATTCCTCCACCGGCGTGCGCTTGCCATAGCCGTGCTCGGTGACGGAGAGAATGAGCGCGGCGGGTTCCTTCTCGCCCTTTTTGAGCTTGCCGTTCTTGGGGGTGATGGCCATGCCGACGATGTAGTCCTTCTTCTCCAGGTCCATGCCGCGGACGCCGTAGGCGGGACGGCCCATGGGGCGGACGTCGTCTTCCTCGAAGCGGATGGCCTGGCCCTCGTGCGAGGCCAGGAAGACGATCTGGTTGCCGTCGGTGAGGCGGGCGGCCACCAGCTCGTCGTCTTTTTCGATGCCGATGGCGATGATGCCGCGCGACATCACGTTGGAGAAGTCCTTGAGCTCGGTCTTCTTCACCGTGCCGTTGCGGGTGGCGAAGAAAACGTACTTGCCCTCTTCCTCCAGGTCGCGGACGGGGAGCAGGGCGCGCACGCTCTCGCCCGGCTGCAGCGCTACCAGGTTGTTGATGGCCTTGCCCTTGCCCGCGGCGCCCACGTCCGGCACTTCGTACACCTTCAGCCAGAAGACGCGGCCGGTGTTGGTGAAGATGAGCAGGTAGCTGTGCGTCGACGCGATGAACAGGTGCTCGACGAAGTCCTCCTCGCGTGTCCGCATGCCAATGCGCCCGGTGCCGCCGCGGCGCTGCTGGCGGTACGTGGAGATGGGCGTGCGCTTGAGATACCCGGAGTGCGAGAAGGTGACCGCGACTTGCTCGTCGGAGATCAGGTCCTCGATGGTGATCTCTTCGGCTTCGTCCTGGATGACGGTACGACGGGCGTCGCCGAAGTTCTTCTTGACCTCTTCCAGCTCTTTGACGATCACGCCGCGCAGCTTACGTTCGGAAGCAAGAATGGATTCGTACTCGGCAATGCGCTCGCGGATCTCGCCCAGTTCGGTGAGGATCTCCTCGGCGGAGAGCCGGGTCAGGCGGTAGAGCTGCAGATCGAGGATGGCGTCGGCCTGGCGCGCGCTGAGCTTTCCGGCGCGGCCGGTGTGGGCGAGGATCTCCTTGTCCACGATCTTGAAGGTAGCGGCCAGCAGGGTCTGCTTGGCCTCCTCGCGCGAGTTCGAGCCGCGGATGAGCTTGATGACCGCGTCCAGGTTGTCCAGCGCGATGCGGTAGCCCTCCAGGATGTGCTCGCGCTCCTTGGCGCGCGCCAGCAGGTAAGCGGTCCGCCTACGGACCACGTCCACCCGGTGGTCGATGAAGTGCTGGATGGCGGGGATGAGCCCCATCTCCTTGGGCTGGCCGTTCACCACCGCCAGGAAAATCATGGAGAAGCTCTCCTCCATGGAGGTGTGCTTGAAGAGCTGGTTCAGGATGATCTGAGGCTCGGCGCCGCGCTTGAGTTCGATGACGATGCGCATACCGTCGCGGTCGCTTTCGTCGCGGATGTCGGAGACGTCGTCGATGATCTTGTCGTTCACCAGGTCGGCCATGCGCTTGATGAGCGTATTCTTGTTCACCTGGTAGGGGATCTCGGTGACAATGATGGCCTGGCGGTCCTTCTGGAAGGTCTCAATCGCCGCCTTGGCACGCATCACAAAGCGCCCGCGGCCGGTCTGGTAGGCCTGCGCGATGCCGCTGCGGCCGTTGATGAAGCCGGCGGTGGGGAAGTCCGGCCCCTGCACGATCTTCAGGAGCTGCTTGAGCGGCGTGGCCGGCTCCTGGATGAGGGTGATGGTGGCGTCCACAATCTCCGCCAGATTGTGCGGCGGGATGTTGGTGGCCATGCCCACGGCGATGCCGCTCGAGCCGTTGACCAGAAGATTGGGAATGCGCGTGGGCAGAACGTCGGGCTCGACTTCGTTGCCGTCATAGTTCGGCCGGAAGTCGACGGTCTCTTTGTCCAGGTCCTCCAGCAACGCCATGGCCACGCGCGTCAGCTTGGCTTCGGTGTACCGGTCGGCCGCCGGCGGATCCCCATCCACCGAGCCGAAGTTTCCCTGCCCGTCCACCAGCGGATACCGCATGGCGAAGGGCTGCGCCAACCGCACCAGTGCGTCGTACACCGCCAGGTTTCCGTGAGGATGGTACTTGCCCATGACCTCGCCGACGATCCGGGCGCACTTGCGCGTGGACTTGTTGGGCGCCAGTCCCATCTGCTGCATGGTGTAGAGAATGCGCCGATGCACCGGCTTCAGTCCGTCACGCACGTCGGGCAGCGCGCGCCCGATGATGACCGACATGGAGTAATCCAGATAGCTGCGCCGCATCTCATCTTCAATGTTGATGGGCTGGAGATTGGCGGCGCCGGGGCCGGTGGGGCCTCCGCCTTCGGGCGTCAGCGGGAGCTGCGGATTCTGTTCGTCAGCCATTGAGGATCAGTTCTCAGTAGTCAGTTCTCGGTTCTCAGTTGAACCGCAGTTTGAGTGCGATATCGCAGTCCGATTCCCGGAGGGCCGCACTTGAGCTAAGTCATTGTTTTTGCGGTATGTTAGCTGCCAGAAAAGCAAGAGAAATTATAGCACGAGAACTGGCTGTGCGGGCCTGTGGAAATCCTCAGAAAAACCGCTTTGCGCTGGGAATGTAGGAAGAAACACCGCTCAGTTCTGTTTGGGAGGCCGCGAGGGGATACGGAAGTCGTTGCCGAGCCGGTCGTTGAGCTTGATGGTGGCGGCGAGGTCGAGGTCGGCCAGCAGGATCTTCCGGGCGCGGCCGCCGGCCAGGTCGTAGATGACCTCGCCGGAGATGGCGTAGCTGCTCACGTCCTGGTGGCGGCCGTCCTTGAAGACCAGCACCGTGGGCGGCTCTTGGACTTCAGGCTTTTCATCCGATGCCGGCTTGGATTCGGCCTTCTGCGCCTCCTGCTCGCGCTGACGCTGCTCCTCGGCCTGACGCTCTTCTTCGCGGCGGCGGCGGCGCTCTTCCTCGCGGGAGTCTGTGTAGTGCTCGCCATAGCGGTCCTGGTCCGTGGAGTATTCAGTGCGCGAGCGGCGCTCATAGATGGTGCGCGCCGGCGGCTCTTCCTCGCTGGGCTGCCCCTCCTCCACCGACGCGGAATAGGTCGCGGGATAGGAGGCGTAGTAGGGGTAGTAGTAATAGGGCACGACCACCACCGAACGATGGTGCTGGTGGTGTCTAGCTCCGAACTGGAAACCCGCTGCGCAACACGAGCCGCCGAAGCCGTTGGGGCCGAGCGAGGTCACGCTGGCGGGAACGCCGGGCGTGTTGCGGCCAGGGGTGATCGAGGTCACAGACGGCGGGACGCCGTGGATCTGGGCCGCAGCCGGCAGAGCCGCCAAAAGCGCCATGGCTAGCAGGCGTCGCATGAGGAAATGATACTCCAAATTCGGCAGGTGTTCAGAGGTTGGATAGGGGCCCTTCGACTCGCGGCCTCGCGTGCGCTCGCCGCTCGCTCAGGATGACAGAAGAACCTGCAGGCTGAGGACGGCGTGGCCCAGGAGCAGCGTGATCACGCTCGCCAGCACCAGCTTGCGGCGCGGGGTCTCCAGCAGGTCGGCGATGATGCCGCCGATGAAGACGAAGGCGAAGGGCAGGGCCACGAAAAGAAACTTTGAGGGCGCCGGGGCGAGAAGCGCGAGCGCGCCCAGCCCGGCAGCCACCAGCAGCGGCGCGGTGTTCCCGAAATAGCGGCAGCGCGGCCACAAGGCGTAGATGGCAACCGCCGTCGCGATCAGCAAGACTCCGGCCAGGCTCCGAGCCTGGGCGAGCGCGGCGAGGTTTCCCAGGCGCAGAGTCACGAGGCCGGGATCGAAGCCCAGCCACTGGGCGTGGCGCAGTCCGCCGACGAGCGCCGACGAATCGAAGGCATAGACCGCCAGCAGGATGGAGAAGCCCACGCCCAGGGAGGCCGCGGCCATGGCTGCGGCCGTGGACCGGCGTCCCGGGACCAGGTAGAGCATGAAGGCGAGCGCCGCGGGGACCGCGAGCACCACGAAGAACTGCGCGCCCGTCCCCAGGCCGATGGCGAGGCCCAGCAGCAGCGTGCGCCACAGGCGGTTGGCCAGCGGGGCATGGAGGGTGTGCGCGGCGCCGATGGCGGTGAAGATCACGCCGAAAAACCCCCAGGCGGCCAGGACGCTGGAATCGACGCGGGCGCTGCGCGCAATCATCTGCGGGGAGAAGCAGTAGAGCGCCAGGGCGACATAGCCGCCGGCGTTGCCGTAGAGCCGCCGCGCCACGTACCAGATGGAGGCGCCCAGCGCCAACCCGAAGATCACCGTGGGGAGACGCGGGGAAAACGTGCCCGCAGAGTTCCCGGCGACGGCGGCGGCCAGCAGTCCGGTCAGCGGGGGCTCGACGGCGTCGGAAGGGATGGGCTGACCGCGCCACAACCAGCGTCCGGTCTCGATGGCAGCGCGCTCGTCGCCATCCAGCGGGCGCCTCTCCGCGCGCCACAGGCACTGGCCGAAAAAAGCCAGCAAAAGTAGGACGGCGTAGAGCTGAGGGACGCCGACGCGCCAGGTGGGGGTGATCTTCATGCGGCGACCGAGTGTTTGTATCACACCGGAGCCCGGGAGGCCTCGGTAGCTCTGAGAGCGCACGCTCACCTAGCGGGGACGCTCTCGTCCACGAACGGTCTTTCCACACTCCAACCTTTCCCATACACTCATCCAGACACGCGGGTTTGCACCCGCGGACGGAACTGTGGCCACAGCGACAGCCAATTCAGCGATCCATCCTCAACTGGCG
>DASYVL010000115.1 GCA_035937135.1 Terriglobales bacterium | reverse complement strand
CGACGGGGTTCTTGAAGAAGGACCCGGCGCTGCGGGAGTCGTCGTCACCGGGGACGATGAGCATGGCCTTGCTCAGCCGGATGCGGCGCACCGCCTCGCGCGTCTCGGAGAGCGTGGGCGGGTCCTTCCGCCCGGCAAAGTAGTTCTTCAGATCGGCGTACGCGAGGTGCGGCTTGCCTGGGGAGACGAGCGTGAAGGTCACGCGCAGGACGATGTAGCGCCCCCGCGCCGTGGTGTTGAACATGGTGCTGCGGTATCGGAAGCCGCACTCGGCGTTTGAGAGTTCCTTCACCTCGCCGCTCCCCAGCTCGAGCACGCGCACCGAGGTGATGGTGTCTTTCACCTCCTGGCCGTAGGCGCCGACGTTCTGCACCGGCGTCCCGCCTACCGTCCCCGGGATGCCGCTCAGGCACTCGATGCCGGCGCACTCACCGGCCACCGCGCGCGCCACGAACGAGTCCCAATCCTCGCCCGCGCCGACGTCGAAGGTCACCTTGCCCTTCTGGCGGTGCTCCTTGACACTCGTCAGGCCCATCCTCAGCACTAGGCCGGGGAAGCCGGCATCGGCGACCACCAGGTTGCTGCCTCCGCCCAACACGAACAGCGGCAGGCTGCGCGAGCGGGCCTGCTCCACCGCGGCCCGCACGTCCGGCTCCGACTGTGCCTCCACGAAGTAGCGCGCGGAGCCGCCCACTTGGAAGGTGGTCAGCGGCGCCAGCGGTACGTTTTCCTGAATGTCCACGGGGTCAGGATACCAGCGAGTCGCGCTGGTGTGTCTTTACATTCCGAAGCCGAAGGCCGAGGAAGTCCTACCTCTCCCCCGTCTTCTTGCCAGGGTAGGGTTCCCTCGCTTCGCTCGGGATGTAAAGACAAGGCTACTTCACCGGCGGCTTCTTCAGCATGAAGTTCTTGACCGCGATCTGGTTGGGCTGGGTGCCAACCGGGATCATGGTGATAAGCGCCCACACGGGATTGCCCTTGCGCTGGAAGCGGCGCACCAGGGCCACGTCGCCGGCGCGCGCGTCCACCGTCAGGAGGAACTCTTCCGTGGGAGAGAGAGCGAGGGCGTCGGGGCCGTCGCCCACGTGCAGCACGGTCACCAGCCTGCGGGTGTCCAGGCTGAACACAGCCAAGGTATTGTCCTCGAAGTTGGTGACGTAGGCGAGGGTGCCGTCCAGGCTGATGGCGCAGCGCGTCGGGTGGTTGCCGATGAGGAAGGTGCCGCCCACCTCATTGGCCGTGGTCTCGATGATAGAGATGCTGTTGGAATCGAAGTTAGTGACGATGAGCTCGCCGCCGTCGGGCTTGAGCGCCAGGTGGATGGGCGTCTTGCCCACGTCGAGCAGCGCCAGCATCTTGTCGCTCTTGAGGTCGATGGCCGCCACCTGGCCCGTGCCGGCGCAGGCCACAAACGCCTTGCTCGAATCCGGCAGGATGACGATGTCCTCGGGCGCGCCGCAGGCGGGCAGGGTAGCCCGCAGGGTGGGCTTCTCGGCGTCAATGAGCGAGACCGAGTTGTCGCTGCGGTTGGAGACCACGATCGTCTTCCCGTCCGGAGAGATGCGCGCCAGGCCCGGCTGGGACCCCACCGCTATGGTCGCCACCACCACGCGGTGGTCGAGATCGAGTACGGACACATTGTTGGAGGCGGAATTCGCCACCACGGCGCGGCGGCCGTCGGCGGAGATGTCAATAAAGAACGGCACTCCGTGCACACCCAACGTGGCCACCACGGTGTTGCTCTCGGCATCGATCACGCTGACGTTGTTCGACCCCGAATTCGCCACGTAAATCTCGTTCTTCTTTGGATTGGCGGCCACGCCGGTGGGATTGCGTCCGACCGCCAGGGTCTTCTCCACCTTGAAGTTGAGCAGGTCCACCACCGTGACGCTGTCGCTCTTGCCGTTGGTGACGTAGGCGTACTCGCGATATGCGGGCGGGTAGTCCGGCAGGCTTTCCTGGCGGCAGGCAGAGAGCGCGGCCAGCAGGGCGCCGGCCAGCAAGGCGGCGGAAGCGGAGCGCAGTTTCAAAGTTAGCGGGTAGCGGCCGGCTGCGTGCGCGAGGCGGCGGCCACGGGTACGTTACGGTGCAAGACCGCGGCGATCTGGCGGACCTCGGCCATCAGTTCGTCGAACTGGTCGGGGAAGAGCGACTGCATGCCGTCGGAAAGCGCGCGGTCGGGATCGTTATGGACCTCTACCAGCAAGCCGTCGGCGCCCGCGGCCACCGCCGCCCGCGACATGGGCAGGACCTTGTTGCGCTTGCCGGTGCCGTGGCTCGGATCCACCAAGATGGGCAGATGGCTCAGGCGGTCCACCGCCGGCACCACGCTCAGGTCCAGGGTGTTGCGAGTGTGGTCGGCGAAGGTGCGGATGCCGCGCTCGCACAGCACCACATCGTAGTTGCCTTCGCTCATGATGTACTCGGCGGCCATCAGGAACTCCTCCAGCGTCGCCGACATGCCGCGCTTCAGCAGCACCGGCTTTTTGGCGCGCCCCGCGCGCTTGAGCAGGGAGAAGTTCTGCATGTTGCGGGCGCCGATCTGGATGATGTCCGCGTACTTCTCCACCAGGTCCAGCGACTCGTTGTCCACCGCTTCGGTCACGATGAGCAGGCCGAAGCGCTCCCGCACCTCCGCCATGATCTTCAGGCCCTCTTCGCCCAGTCCCTGGAAGGAGTAGGGCGAGGTGCGGGGCTTGTAAGCGCCGCCGCGAAAGAATTGCGCCCCGGTGTGCTGCACGCGCTCGGCGACGGCCAGCGCCTGTTCGCGGCTCTCGATGGCGCAGGGTCCGGCCATCACGGCTAGGTCGCGCCCGCCGATGGTGGCGGAGCTGCCTGGAAAGCGCACGACGGTGTCGTCGTCCTTCAGGTCGCGGCTCACCAGCTTGTAGGGCTTGGTGACGCGGATGACTTCGCCGACCCCCGGCATCTCCTCCAGGCCGCCGGTTTCGACTTCGCCCTGGTTGCCGGTGACGCCGATGGCGGTGCGCTGCGCGCCGGGGATGGAATGCGCGCGGTAGCCCAGCGACTCGATGCGCTCACACACCGCCCGCACCTGCTCTTCGGTGGCGTGCGCCTGCATCACGATCAGCATCGCGTTACCTCGGGAACAACAGTGTAACTGGTGCGGGCACAGAGAGGCAAAGCGCCGCGGGGCCGGATGTTCCGTGTGCTAGAGGTGAACGTTTCGGCATTTTTGTTCGAAGCAGCGATCTTTTTGACTACTGACTACTGGCGACTGACTACTGTTCTTATGCCGCGGTCAGGGCTGGCGGCGGATGGCGATCCCTTGCATCTCCCACCGCGCCCCGAACAGGAGCTTGCCGGCGCCGATGTAAGCCCGCGCGGGAAACTCGTGATGAAAGTGCTTGCGGTACTCAGTGTTGAAGACGGCGAAATCGCTGACGTCGCTGGAGTAGACGGTGACGTAGACCAGGTCGTCCATGGTCATGCCCGCGGTGGCGAGCCGTCTCTCGCAGGATTCCATCAGAAGACGCGCCTCCGTGGCGGCGTCCTGGGGCACCTTGGGAACCTTGTTGCCGGGCTCGAGACCGATGTCGCCAGAGAGATAGAGTGTGTCGTTCACCAGAACGGCCCCGGAGAAAGGAGGCTTGTCCACATCCGCGGAGGCCGACCGGGGGTCGATGTAGCGGCGGACCGGGGCCTTGTCACCTGAGGCGAACGCGGCGAGACCGGCAATAGCGGGCAGAACGATGAATGGGCGCGGAAAGTTCACGAGTCCCTCCTCGATGGCCGCAGGCACGCGGCCGAGTGCGGAATTATCGCATGCTAGAATCGAAACTTCCGGTAGGCATATTCGAAGCAGCGTTCTCACTGACAACTAGCTTTTATGCCGCGCTCCATCGCCCAGGAACAGGATCTCGACACGATGCCCGCGCCCGCCGCGCGGCCGCCCGCTGGGCGCCGCATCGGCATCCACACCTCGACCTCAGGAGGCGCGGAGACGGCGGCCGAGCGCGCCTACCGCCTGGGCTGCAGCACATTCCAGATATTCTCCTCCAGCCCTCGTCAGTGGCAGCCCTGGCGGCTCTCCGAAGCCCAGTGCGCGGAGATGCGCCGCCTGCGCGCCAAGCACGACCTGTCGCCACTCGTCATCCATTGCAACTACCTCATCAACCTGGCGGGCGCGAACCCCGGCTTCTACCAGAAGTCGGTGGATGCCTTCCGGGGCGAGGTGGAGCGCGCCCTGGCCCTGGGAGCGGAGTTCCTGGTGCTGCATCCCGGGTCGTTCCGCGGCTCGAGCAGGGAGGAAGGGCTCGAGCGCCTGGCGCAAGGCGCCGCCCTCGCCGTGGATGGTCTTGACCCAACTGGCTTGACCCTGCTCATTGAGAACACCGCCGGCGCCGAGCATTCCCTCGGCGGCTCTTTCGAGCACGTGGCAGAAGTCGTCGAGCGGCTGCGGAGCGTGCTCTCGGTGGCCGCCTGCCTGGATACCTGCCACACCCACGTCGCCGGCTACGACATCGTGACCCGCGAAGGGCTGGAGCAGACGCTGCGCCTTGCAGACGCGACCATCGGCTTGAAGAATGTGGCCGTGTGGCACTGCAACGACGCCAAGGCCGAGCGCGGCTCACGTCTTGACCGCCACCAGCACATCGGGGAGGGAACCATCGGCGCCGCGCCCTTCCGCCGCCTGCTGAACGATCCGCGCCTCGCCCACGCCGCCTTCATCGCCGAGACGCCCATCGACCAGCTCGGCGACGACCGCCGCAACGTGGAGGTGTTGAGAAGCCTGGTAGAAGAGAAGGCCGCCAAAACACCGAGACGCAGAGAGAAAAGGGCAAAGGTCGGGTAAAGTCTGAGTGATGGCAGAAGAGAAGACAAAGCCGGAGGGGGAAGCGAAGCCAGAGCGCTACGACCCGCAGCCCATCGAGGAGAAGTGGGCGGCGCGCTGGGCGGCGGATCCCAACCTCTACGCCGCCGAGCCCTCCACCTCTGCCCGCAAGAAGTACTACGTGCTGGAGATGCTGCCCTATCCCTCGGGAGTGCTGCACATGGGGCACGTGCGCAACTATTCCATCGGCGACGCCCTGGCGCGGCAGATGTGGATGCGCGGCTACAACGTCCTCCACCCCATGGGCTGGGACGCCTTCGGCCTGCCCGCCGAGAACGCCGCCATCAAAGCCCGCGTCCACCCCCGTCAGTGGACCCTGAACAACATCGCGCACATGAAGGCGCAGATGAAGCGCCTGGGCTTCGCCTACGACTGGTCCACCGAGGTCGCAAGCTGCCTGCCCGAGTACTACCGCTGGAACCAGTGGTTCTTCCTCAAGTTTTATGAGCGCGGCCTGGCCTACCGGAAAAAGAGCCGGGTGAACTGGTGCCCGGAGTGCGCCACCGTGCTGGCCAACGAGCAGGTGGTGGACGGTTGCTGCTGGCGGCACGAACAGACCAAGGTAGAGCAGCGCGAACTGGAGCAGTGGTTCCTGCGCACCACGCAGTATGCCGAGGAGCTGCTTGCGGGCATCGTGACGCTCTCAGACTGGCCGGAGAAGGTGCGCGTGATGCAGCGCAACTGGATCGGGCGCAGCGAAGGCGCCACCGTGGAGTTCCAGCTTGAGGGCGCGGCCGGGCCCGCGGGCTCGGCCATCCCCGTCTTCACCACTCGTATCGACACCATCTTCG
>DASYVL010000114.1 GCA_035937135.1 Terriglobales bacterium | reverse complement strand
CGTGGGCGCCTCCACCGCCATCTTCGCCGCCCTCATCGGCCTGGTGCAGAACGACATCAAGCGCGTGCTCGCCTACTCCACCGTCTCCCAGCTCGGTTACATGTTCCTGGCCTGCGGCGTGGGCGCCTTCGCCGCCGGGGTATTTCACGTTTTCACCCACGCCTTCTTCAAGGCGCTGCTCTTCCTGGGAGCGGGCTCAGTGATCCACGCGCTCTCCGGCGAGCAGGACATGCGCAACATGGGGGCGCTGCGCAGGAAGATTCCGACGACCTACTGGACCATGATGATCGGCGCTCTGGCCATTGCCGGGGTGCCCGGGCTGGCTGGATTCTTCTCCAAGGACGAGATCCTGTGGCAGGCCTGGTCGTCGCAGCACGGCACCTACCGCTTCCTGTGGTATCTGGGCTTCATCACCGCGCTGATGACCGCCTTCTACATGTTCCGGCTCATCTACCTGACGTTCTTCGGCGAGTCGCGGGTGGCGCACGAGGTGGAGCACCACATCCACGAGTCGCCGCGCTCCATGACCCTGCCGCTCATCCTGCTGGCTCTGGGATCCATCTTTACCGGATACCTGGGCCTGCCGCGCAGCCTGGGCGGCGAGAACCGCTTCCAGCAGTTCCTGGCCCCGGTCTTCGCGCCCGGCGCCGAGGCGCTGCGGGCGGCAGAGACGACCACTTACCCGGGTGCACCCGTGGGCACCAAAGCGGCCGGAGAGGCCGGGGGCCACGAGAGCACGGAGTACATCCTGATGGGCGCTTCGGTGCTGGCGGCGCTCGCCGGGATCTTCTTTGCCTATAAGTCGTACGCCAAGGCACAGAAGGGCTACCGCGAGCCCATCGCGGTCGCGTCACCGCCCCTCTACGACGTGCTCTACAACAAGTTCTTCGTGGACGAGTTCTACAACACCGTCTTCACTGGCAGCCGGAGGTTCGGCGACAAGCGCCTGGGCGTGATGGGCGCCTCGGAATTCCTGGGCAACGTCGATCGCACGGTGATCGACGGAGGCGTGAACGGCGCGAGCTGGCTCACGCGCTTCGCTGGGCGAATGTCGAACGTATGGGATGCCTGGATCATTGACGGGCTATTGGTGAACGGCATCGCCATCTTCACCCGCACCCTCTCCTATCCCATGCGCCTGGTGCAGTGGGGCCAGTTGCAGTGGTACGCGCTGGTGATGGTGGTGGGGCTGGCGGGATTCGTTGCGTACTACGTGTGGCGATGAGGATTGACGAATTGAAAGGAAGAGCGACGGACTAGTCTATGTACAACCACATACTGTCCATCATCCTGTTCACGCCGTTGCTGGGCGCGCTGCTGCTGCTGTTCGTGCCCAAAGAGAACAAGAACGCCATCCGCTGGATCGCCAACCTGTTTGCGCTGGCGGGGCTGGTGGTCTCGCTGCCCCTGGTGCCCTGGTTCTGGGCGGTGAAGGGCCAGTCCGGCTTCCTGTTCAAAGAGGGCTCGCTCAACAACTGGATCCCCTCCATCGGCGCCAGCTACCTGCTGGGCATCGACGGCATCAGCTTCCTGCTCATCATGCTGACCACGCTCCTGGGCTTCATCTCCATCCTCTCCTCCTGGACCGCCATCGAGGAGCGGGTGAAGGAGTACTACATCTGGTTCCTCATCCTGCAGACGGGGATGCTGGGCGTCTTCATGTCGCTCGACTTCTTCCTCTTCTACGTCTTCTGGGAAGTGATGCTGGTTCCCATGTACCTGCTCATCGGCATCTGGGGCGGCCCGCGCAAGCTCTACGCCGCCATCAAGTTCTTCCTCTACACCCTGGTGGGCTCGGTGGCCATGCTGCTGGGCATCCTCTTCCTGTATTTCCACCACTACAAGCTGACGGGCATCTACACCTTCAGCGTGGAGGCGCTATATAAGACCGCGCCCCTCATTGAACCGGACAAAGCCGTCTGGGTCTTTCTGGGGTTCTTCCTGGCCTTCGCCATCAAGGTGCCGATGTTCCCCTTCCACACCTGGCTGCCGGACGCGCACACCGAGGCCCCGACCGCCGGCTCCGTGATCCTGGCCGGCGTTCTGCTGAAGATGGGAACGTACGGGCTCATCCGCTTCTCGCTGCCCCTGTTCCCGGCGATCGTACAGGACGAGATGATGCGTTCGGCCATGATGTGGCTCTCCATCATCGCCATCCTCTACGGGGCGCTGGTCACGCTGATGCAGAAGGACATGAAGCGGCTGATCGCTTACTCCTCGGTCAGCCACCTGGGCTTCTGCACCCTGGGCATCTTCGCGCTGAACCCGCTCGGCCTCTCCGGCTCGGTGCTGCAACAGATCAACCACGGGATCTCCACCGGAGCGCTGTTCTTGATCGTGGGCATCCTCTACGAGCGGCGGCACTCCCGCGAGATCTCTGAGTACGGCGGCATCTCCACCGTGATGCCGGTGTACGCCGCCATCACCCTCATCATGTTCATGTCGTCGCTGGGACTACCGCTGCTGAACGGCTTCATCGGCGAGTTCACCATCCTGCAAGGAACGTTCATGGAGAAGAGCATCGCCGGACACAGCGGGCTCTTCTGGACAGCGTGGGCCGTCGGTGGCGTGGTGCTGGGCGCGGCCTACCTGCTGTGGCTCTACCAGCGCGTCTTCTTCGGGCCGGTGACCAATCCCAAGAACGAGAAGCTGGCCGACCTGACGCCGCGCGAGCTGGCCACCTTGGTCCCACTGGTTGTTCTGGCGTTCGTCATCGGAATCTATCCCAAGCCCTTTTTCCAGATCCTGGAGCAGCCGGTGAACCAGATCGTGAAGACGGTGCGGCCGGACTATCCCGTGAACGCTCCTTCGCTGAGCGTGGCCGCGGCCGACGAGAAAGGGAAGCGCTAGATGATCTGGGGCGCAGCCAGCGGCGTTTTCACCAGCATGGAATACGTGCTGGCGCTGCCCATGTTGCTGCTGACCGTTTTCGCCCTGGCCATCCTGCTGCTCGACCTGATGCTGCCCGAAGAGTGGAAGTCGCTGAATGCCTGGGCGGCGCTGATGGGCCTGGTGTTCTCGGCGGTCGCCGTGTACCGCATCCAGATCGTGATGTCCGGGGTGGCGGCGGTCGAACTCCAGCGGAGCGGCATGGGACTGGCGGGTCTGCGCGCCTTCGGCGGCTCGCTGGTGGTGGATCCCTTCGCCATCTTCTTCTTCTACCTGTTTCTGGGGGCGGCGGCCATCTCCATCCTCATGTCGGTGCACTATCTGGAGGTCGAGAAGGAGCACCACGGCGAGTTCTACGCGCTCATCCTGTTCTCGGTGGTGGGGATGATGGCCATGGCCGCGGGTTACGACCTCATCCTGCTGTTCATCGGGCTGGAGCTGATGGCGCTCTCCACCTACATTCTGGTGGGATTCCTGCGGCGAGACCGCCGCTCCAACGAAGCCGCGCTCAAGTATCTGCTGCTGGGAGCCTTCTCTAGCGGCATCCTGGCCTATGGGCTCTCGCTGCTGTACGGATTGAGCGGCAGCACCAACCTGCAGGGGATCGCCTTCGCGCTGGGCCAAAAAGACCTGACCCACGACCCGGTCGCCATCCTGGCGCTGCTGACTACTTCTGCCGGACTGTTCTTCAAGATCGCCGCCGTGCCTTTCCACCAGTGGGCGCCGGACGCATACGAAGGCGCGCCCACCAGCATCACCGGATTTATGTCGGTAGCGGGAAAGTCGGCGGCCTGGGCGCTGCTGCTGCGCATCTTCCTCAACGGCCTCGGGCCGCTGCGTCCGCTGTACGTCCCCCTGCTGGTCTTCGTCGCCATCGCCACCATGACCGGCGGCAACCTGGCGGCGTTGACCCAGACCAACCTCAAGCGACTGTTCGCCTACTCCTCCATCGCCCACGTGGGATACATGCTGCTGGGTCTGATCGCGGGCTCGCCCACCCAGGTGAGTTGGACCGGCATCAAAGGCATCCTGGTTTATCTGCTGGTCTATCTGTTCATGAACCTGGGCGCGTTCGCGGTGATCACCTCGCTGCGACGGCAGAACATCATCGGCGACGAGTTGGACGACATCGCCGGACTTTTCTTCAAGGCGCCCACCTCGGCGCTGCTCATGCTGGCCTTCCTGCTCTCGCTCGCCGGCATCCCACCGCTGGCCGGTTTCTACGGAAAATATTTCATCTTCCTCTCGCTTATCGAGACCGGACACTACGCCCTGGCGATGCTGGCCGTAATCTACGTGGCGGTGGCCGCGTACTACTACCTGCGCATCGCCAACGCCATGTTCATGCGCCCGGCCGCCGACGCCGAGCCGGTCCGTATCGCGCCCGGCCTGGGACTGGCGCTGGCCATCACCGGCATCGCCAGCATCGGAATCGGCATCTATCCCGACCCCCTTCTACGGGCGGTGAACTGGTCGCTGCACATCGTCCAGACTCCCGCCGCAGCTACCCTGCTGCGCTAAGCCCATGCCCGAAGAGGAACCCAAGGCGACTCCGGGGGGCCCGGGGGACCCAGGAAAGAGCAAGAACTCGTGGGAGCAGGTTGCGCGTTATAGTCAGTTGGCCTTTGTGCTGCCCGCCGCCACCCTTGTAGGCTGGCTCGCCGGCGCGGCGTTGGACCGTTGGCTGCACACGGGATGGCTCTATCTTGTGGGGCTGATCGTCGGCATCGCTGCGGGGTTCGTTGAACTGATTCGCACCGTCACCTCGTCCGAAAACAAGTGATTCTAATGATTATGTAACTCGCTTATTAATAATCAGTTAGGAGAAGTTCCTCCAGTCTTTCATGAGTGTCGTCGAATCCACGCCGGCAGCCGAGGATTTCTACGCGGGGGCCTATGCGCGCATCCTGCGTTTCATGCTGGGGGTGGGGACGGTGGTGGCCCTGGCCCTAGAAATCGCGCTGGGATGGCGGGTGAGCCTGGGGTTTATGCTTGGCTGTGCCATCGCCAGCGTCAATTTCTACTGGCTGAAGCGCGTGGTCAGCGCGCTGGCCGATCGCTTGACCCAATCGGGCAGCAGAGAATCCAGCCGGGGAGTGGTGCTGCGCTTCCTGCTTCGCTATCTCCTGATCGCTCTTGGGGTCTATGTTATATTCAGGAGTTCTTCAGTGAGTTTGAACGGTCTTTTGGCGGGATTATTTTTGCCAGTAGCGGCTATCGGATGCGAGGCCGCGTATGAAGTGTACGTCGCGCTGCGGCGCGGAATCTAGGCTAGGCACCCAGCACCCGACCCATGCACGAGCAACTCTGGTTCACCGCGATCCTGAACAAGTACTTGGGCGGCGTGACCACGGCGCTGCTCGAGGCGCTGCACATCCATCCTCACGACCCCAGCGCCCCCATCCCCAACTACGTTGCCATGCAGGTGGTGGTCTTTGTGTTGTTGGTGGCGTTCTTCCTGTTCCTGCGATCGCGGTTGTCGATGCAGCGGCCGGGAGCCTGGCAGCACGTGGTCGAGGTGTTGCAGGAGTTCATCCAGAACCAAAGCCGCGAGATCATCGGACACCACAGCGAACATTACACGCCGTTTCTGATGACGCTCGGCCTGTTCATACTGGTTGCCAACCTGCTGGGGATGGTTCCGAGTTTCGAATCGCCGACCGCCAACCCTTCGGTGCCGCTGGGCTGCGCGGTGGTGGCCTTCGCCTATTACAACCTGCAGGGAGTCTTCAGCCAGGGACTGCTGCACTATGCGTTGCACTTCACCGGCCCGATCTGGTGGCTGGCCTGGCTGATGCTGCCCATCGAGATCATCAGCCACTCGGCGCGCGTGCTCTCACTCACCATCCGCCTGTTTGCCAACATCTTCGCCGGGGACATGGTGACCCTGGTCTTCTTCTCCCTGGTTCCCATCGGGATCCCGGTGGTATTTCTGGCGTTGCACATGGGCGTGTCGTTCCTGCAGTCTTATATTTTTGTTTTGCTGACGACGGTGTATCTATCGGGAGCCGTCGCTCAGGAGCATTGATCCGGCTTCATGAGTGTTGTGCCGCGAGTGTGAGGGCGTCTGCACGAGGATGGCGCCAACCACCCCCTGGCGGCGATTCTTACAAGGAGAGAAAACATGCGTAAAATGACGTTCGTGTTTCTGACGCTGGGGACGGTGCTGGTGGCCGTGCCCGCGTTCGCGCAAGAGATGAGCGGAAGAGGCGGTCCTTCCGACGCGGCCTGGGTGGCGATTACCGCTGGATTCGCCATGGCCATAGCCTCCGCGGGCTGCGCTATGGCCCAGGGGAAGGCCACGGCGGCGGCGGCGGAAGGCCTGGCGCGCAATCCGGCAGCCCGTCCTGGGATTCAGCTCGCGCTGATCCTGGGCTTGGCGCTGATCGAGTCGCTGGCCCTCTACACGCTGGTGATCATCTTCGCCAAGGTAAAGACTTAGCCAATCCGTCCGAATCCCAGCCTCCGCACCCCTTCTCGGGTGGCGGAGGCTTTCTTTTGGGAGCAGGAGCTCAGCGCAACAGGTCGCTGGCGGCGCGGAAAGCGTAGTCCAGCACCGTGCCGGGCAGGATGCCCAGCCAGAGCGTGGCCAAGGCGCACACGGCGATTGCCGTGGTCATGGCGGTCGAGACCGGGGACAGGGGAGCGTCCTCGCGCGGCTCGCGCATGTACATCACCACCAGCACGCGCAGGTAGTAGTAGGCGGCGATGGCGCTGTTGATGACTGCCAGGATGGTCAGCCCCACCAGGTTCGATTGGAAGGCGGCGGTGAAGACGTAGAACTTGGCGAAGAAGCCTCCGGTGATGGGAATCCCGATCAGCGAAAGCAAGAAGATGGAGAGCGCGGCGGCCAGCGCCGGAGAGCGGCGGCCGAGTCCGGCATAGTCGTCCAGGGTGACGTAGCGCTCGCCGGCGCGCGCGAAATAGGTGATGACCGCGAACGCCCCCACATTCATCGCTCCATAGGCCGCGACGTAGAAGATGGCGGCGGAAACGCCCGCCTGGCGCGCCGCCGCGAAGGCCACCAGAACGTATCCGGCGTGGGCGATGGAGGAATAGGCCAGCATGCGCTTGATATTGGTCTGGACCAGCGCGCCCAGGTTGCCCAGCGTCATGGTGAGCGCGGCGGAGACCCACACCAGCCAGAACCATCCCGGAGCATTGGCGGCGAAGAGAATGCGCAGCAGCACGGCGAAGGCCGCTGCCTTGGGCGCAGTGGACATCAGCGCCACCACCGGTGCCGGCGCGCCTTCATAGACGTCCGGAGTCCAGACGTGGAAGGGCGCGGAGGCCACCTTGAATCCCAGGCCCACGAACAGGAACGCCACGGCCACATAGGCCAGCGGCGGCGTGTGCGGCGGGTGCAACGCCGCGGCCAAAGCATAGATGCTAGTGGTGCCGGTGGCCCCGAACATCAGCGCCACGCCGTAGAGGAAAAAGGCGGTGGCAAAGGAGCCCAGCAGGAAGTACTTCAGCGAGGCTTCGGCGCTGGCCGCCACGCGCCGCCGGAATCCGGCCAGGACGTAGGTGGAGATGGAGGAAATCTCCAGCGCGATGAAGATGAGCACCAGTTCCACCGCGGAGGACATCAGCACCATGCCCACCGTGCCCAGCAGGACGAGTCCGTAGAACTCGCCGCCGTGGATCTCCTGCACGTCCAGGTAGTCGAGCGAAGCCAGGATGACCAGCGCCGCCAGCAGCGTGATCAAGACGTGGAAGAAGATGCTGAAGGAATCCACGCGCACCATCCCGAAGAATGCCGGGCCGGGATAATAGACCTGATGGGCGCCGGCGGCGGCGGCCAGGAGCGTCCCCAGGAAAGCCAGCCAGCCCAGCGGACGACGGCTGGCGCGCTTCGGCAGCAGCGGGTCGATCAGCATCACCGCCATGCCGAAGACGGTAAGCACAATCTCGGGCAGGATGCGGATGTAGTCTTCGCTGGGAATCGGGGTCATCGTAGGACCGCCTGCGAGATTGCTTGTGCCACCGGGAGCGCCGCGCGTACCGCCGGGTCGATGGCCTGCATCCACCAGGGCGAGGCGACGCCCATCACCAGCGCGAGTCCTGCCAGCGGCCACAACGCCAGGCGCTCGCGCCCGTCGAGGTCGGCCAGAGCCGCGTTGGCTGGGTTCTTCACTACGCCGAAAAAGACGCGCTGGCACATCCACAGCATGTAGCAGGCGCTCCAGATGACTCCCGTCGCCGCCAGCACGCCATAGAGCGGCCGCGCCTGGAAGGCTCCGGAGAGCACCAGGAACTCTCCTACGAATCCGTTGAGCAGCGGCAGCCCGATGGACGACAGCGTGATTAGCAGGAAGAAGGTGGCGTACGCCGGCATGGGCGTGGCCAGTCCGCCGAAGTCCGTGATCTCGAAGGTGTGGCGACGGTCGTAGATCATCCCCGCCAACATGAACAGCGCGCCGGTGGAGACGCCGTGGCTCAACATCAGGTAGACGGCGCCGTCGGTGCCCATCTGGGTGAAGCTGAAGATGCCCAGTACCACGAATCCCATGTGGCTGACCGAGGAGTAGGCGATCAGCTTCTTCAGATTGGGTTGCACCATGGCGACCAGGGCGCCGTAGATGATCCCGATAATGGCCAGCGCGATGATCCAGGGAGCGTGGTAGCGGGCCTGCTCGGGGAAGAGGGTGACGTTGAAGCGCAGCAAGCCGTAGGTCCCCATCTTCAGCAGGACAGCCGCCAGCAGCACCGAGCCGGCGGTGGGGGCTTCGACGTGCGCGTCGGGCAGCCAGGTGTGCAGCGGGAACAGCGGCACCTTGACGGCGAAGGCGATGAAGAATCCCAGGAAGAGCCAGCGCGCCGCGTTCCAGGAGAGCGCGAGACGGCCGCTGGCGAGGGCCGATTGGATGGTAACGAAGTCGAAGCTGCCAACCTGGGCGTAGATCCACAGGATGGCGGCCAGCATGAACACCGAGGCAATCACGGTAAAGAGGAAGAACTTCACTGCGGCATAGACGCGCCGCTCGTGGCCGTACATCCCGATCAGGAGCGCCATGGGGACGAGCGTGGCCTCCCAGAAGAAATAGAAGAGGAAGAGGTCCAAGGCCACGAAGACGCCGAGCATGGCCGTCTCCAGCACCAGCAGCAGGATGAAGAACTCCTTCACCCGCTCGTGTACCGACTTCCAGGAAATGAGCACGCTGAGCGGGACCAGGAACGCCGTCATCACCACCAGCCACAGCGAGATGCCGTCCACGCCCAGGTGGAAGTGGATGTTGGGGCTCGCGATCCAGGCGTGGTCCACCTCCAACTGGAAGCCGGAGCGGTTCTCGAACCGGAGCGGCAGCAGCAGGGAAGCGCCAAAGGTGAGGAGCGAAACTCCGAGCGCGAACCAGCGGAGGAGCGAGTCGCGCCGCGGCAGAAGCGCGAGCGCCAGGGCGCCCGCCAGCGGCAGGAAGACGACCATCGTCAGCAGGCCGACGCTCATCGTGCACCCACCCAGACGAGATAGGCCAGCACCAGCGCTGCTCCCGCGGCTACCCATCCGGCATAGGAACGAACGCTGCCGGACTGCATGTGGCGGAGTGTGTCGGAGACTTTGCGGACATCGCCGGCGGCGTGGTTCACGGTGCCGTCAATGAGGCCTGCGTCCACGCCTCGCCACAGCAGGCGCCTCGAGCCCTCCACCAGCGGCTGCACGAATAGGGCGTTGCAGCCTTCGTCCACGTAATACTTGTTGGCGACCGCGGTGTATATCCCGCCGAAGGCCGCGGCGATCTTCTCCGGCAGGTCACGGCGTTTGTGGTAGAGCAGCCAGGCGAAGAAAAATCCCAGTGCCGCCGCGCCCACCGAGGCCGCGGTGAGCATCCGTTCCGTTACTACTTCTGCCGCTGCCGCCGCGCCTTCGTGCTCCATGCCTGCAGGCGCGGCGACCACCGGCGCCAGGAAGCGCTCGAAGTGATTTTCTCCGCCGAGCGAGTGCGGAACGCCGACGTAACCTCCCACCACCGACAGCACCGCCAGAATCACGAGCGGCGCCAGCATGACCTTCGGGCTCTCGTGGGGATGGCGGTCGTGCGGGCCGCGGGACTCGCCGAAAAAGGTCAGGAACCACAGTCGGAACATATAAAAGGATGTCAGCCCGGCGGTCCCAACGCCCACCGCCCAGAAGATCCAGCTCCCGTAGGGGCTCGACCATGCTCGCCACAGGATCTCGTCCTTGCTGAAAAAGCCCGAGAGCATGGGGAAGCCGGCGATGGCAAAGGTGGCGGCGGTCATGGTCCAGAAGGTCCAGGGGATGTGTTTGCGCAGGCCGCCCATGTTGCGCATGTCCTGCTCGCCCCCCAGGGCGTGGATCACCGAGCCCGCGGCCAAAAAGAGCAGCGCCTTAAAGAAGGCGTGGGTCATCAGGTGGAAGATGGCGGCGGAATACGCAGCCACGCCGCAGGCCAGGAACATGTAGCCGAGTTGCGAGATGGTGGAATAGGCCAGGACGCGCTTGATGTCGTTCTGCGCCATGCCGATGGTGGCGGCGAAGAGCGCGGTCAGGCAGCCGACTACAGCCACCACAGTGAGCGCCTCCGGCGAGCGGCTGAAGATGGGATTCGACCGCGCCACCATGTACACCCCGGCCGTGACCATGGTGGCGGCGTGAATGAGCGCCGAGACCGGCGTGGGGCCTTCCATTGCGTCCGGCAGCCAGACGTAGAGCGGGAGCTGCGCGGACTTGCCGCAGGCTCCCAACATCAGCAGCAACGCGATCGCGGTCAGCAGTCCTGGCGCGCTCTCGATGCCGAGGCGAGAAACGGCCGGGAAGACCTCCGCGAAGTTCAGCGAACCACAGGTCCGGATCAGCAGGAAGAGCGCGACGAGGAAGCCGAAGTCGCCGATGCGGTTCACGATGAAGGCCTTCTTGCCGGCGGCGGCGGCCGAGTCCTTCTGGAACCAGAAGCCGATCAGCAGGTACGAAGCCAGCCCCACGCCTTCCCAGCCCACGAACATCAGCAGGTAGTTATCGGCCAGCACCAGCGTGAGCATGAAGAACATGAACAGGTTCAGGTAGGCGAAAAAGCGGTAGTAGCCGCCTTCATGCTCCATGTAGCCGATGGAGTAGATGTGGATGAGAAAGCCGACGCCGGTGACCACCAGCGCCATCACCAGCGAGAGCGGGTCGAGGTAGAAGCCGAAGTTGGCGACGAAGCCGCCGGCGGTGATCCAGGGCGAGTGCTCCTCGATGTGCGGGATCTGGGTGAGATGGCTAAACTGCGATGCCACCCAGAGCGTCCAGGCGAAGGCGGCGCCGACGAAGGCGATGCCCACGAGCGCCACGGCGCGCTTCGGCCAACGGCGTCCAAAGAGGCCGTTCAGCGCCGCGCCGACCAACGGCAGCACCGGGATCAGCCACAAGTTGAGGTTCGGCGTCATAGTTTCAGCAGGTTCACGCGGTCCACGTTCAACGTCTGCCGGGTGCGGAAGACGGCGATGATGATGGCCAGTCCCACGGCCGCCTCCGCCGCCGCCACCACCATCACAAAGAAGACAAAGACGTGGCCGCTCAGCGCGCCCCAGTGCGCGGCGAAGGCCACGAACGACAGGTTCACGGCGTTCAGCATCAGCTCGATGGACATGAATAGGGTGATGATGTTGCGCTTCACCAAAAAGCCGGTGACGCCCAGCCCGAACAGGATGGCGCTGAGGACGAGATAGTAGGAGAGCGGGACCATCAGTCCTCCTTCCTTGCCAGCACTACCGCGCCCATGATGGCAATGAGGATGAGCACCGAGGTGACCTCAAAGGGCAAGAGGAAGCCGCGGAAGACCAGGTAGCCGATGGCTTCGGTGCTGCCTACGAACTCTCCCAGCTTGAGGCTTGCGGAGCCGCTCGAGCGGACCACGGCCCACGCCGCCAGCCCCACCAGCACAGCCACCGCCGGGTATCCCAGCACGGCGGCCACGCGGCTGCCGCCCGAGCGCTCTTCCTCCCCCGCGTTGAGCAGCATGATGACGAAGATGAACAGCACCATGATGGCGCCGGCGTACACGATCACCTGGATGGCGGCCACGAACTCCGCCCCCAGCAGCAGGTAGAGCACCGCCAGCGAGCCCATCACCACGATCAGCGAGAGCGCGCTGTTGATGGGATGGCGCTGGACCAGCAGGTTCAGCGCTCCCGCCACGCAGACAGCCGCGAAGAAGAAGAACAGGATCTGATGGAGCATTACGTTCCCACCGCCACCACAAAGCTGGTGATCAGGATGTTGGCGATGGCCAGTGGCAGCAGCACCTTCCAGCCGAAGGCCATCAGTTGGTCATAGCGGAAGCGCGGCAGCGTCCCGCGCACCCAGATGTACAGAAACAGGAAGAAGAAGACTTTGAGCACGAACCAGAAGAGCGGCAGCGCCATGCGCACCGGCCCGGGACCGAACACCGGCCCATGCCATCCTCCCAGGAAGACGGTGGTGGCCACGCAGGCCACCGTGACCATGTTGGTGTACTCGGCCATGAAGAACATGGCGAACTTCATGGAGCTGTACTCGGTGTGGTATCCGGCGACCAGCTCGGTCTCGCCCTCGGGGAGGTCGAAGGGGATGCGGTTGGTCTCAGCGAAGGCGGCGGCCAGATAGATGAAGAACGCCACCGCTTGCCCGCCGCCGATGACGTTCCACTGCCAAGGCCACTCGCCCTGATGGTTGACGATCTCGCGCAGGCTGAGGCTGCCGGTCAGGATGAGCACGCCCACCAGCGAAAGGCCCAGGGAAAGCTCGTAGCTCACCATCTGCGCGCAGGCCCGCAGCGCGCCCAGCAGCGAGTACTTGCTGTTCGACGACCAGCCGGCCAACGCGATTCCGTACACGCCGATGGAGGTCACGCCCAGCAACACCAGCAGCGCGATGTTGACGTCGGCGATTTGAAGCTGCACCGGAACCCCGCGCACGGTGATGGACTCGCCGATGGGGATCACCGAAATGGAGGTGAGCGCCAGCCCGACCGCGAGGATGGGCGCGGCGATATAGAGCGGCTGGTACGCTCCGCTCAAGCTGATGTCTTCCTTCAGCAGAAGCTTCACGCCGTCGGCCAGCGGTTGCAGCAGGCCGAAGGGTCCCACGCGCGTCGGCCCCCAGCGGTTCTGGATGTGGCCGACGACTTTGCGCTCCAGCCACACCGTGTAGGCCACCGCTGTCAGCAACACCCCGAGCAGGACCGCGCTCTTGACGACCGTGATGGCGACGAATGTGAACCAGTCGTTCTGCATCCTAGTCGGCTGCAGCGGGCTTTTCCGCCGGGATCCTGCGACTCTCCAGAACCGAATTCAGCGCGCGCGAGTAGCGCCCCAGCGTGCCCGAGGTGAAGAGCGTATCTCCGGACGGGACGATGGAATCCGCGCCGCCGCTGCGCCCGACCTCCGCCGGAATGCCGGTGTGCACTTCGTTGCCCGCGGCCAGGTTGGTACGCGAGACGTCGTAGCCGGGGACCAGGCGCTGGATCTCGTCGAGCAGCGCCATGGGATCGAAGGGGCTGACCTTGGGCTCCAGGTTGTGCGCGCGCAGCCAGATGTCGTGGCGGTCGGCTTCGCCCGACTGCACCCCGCGCGACTGTCCCTGGTCCGCGCGTTCCGCACCGCCGAAGGGCACCAGCCGCCGCGGATCGAATCCCATGCGGTCGGCGATGCGCACGATGATCTCCAAGTCCGCCTTTACCCCGGAGAAGTCGCCGGCCTTGGTCAGCATTTGCAGGTCACCGCAGGTGTTGGTGAACGTCCCTGACTTCTCGTAGGCGCAGGCCGCGGGCAGCACCACGTCAGCGTTGGCGGCGGTCTCCGTCAGGAAGAGGTCTTGAACGACGACGAAGGTCTTCGAGAGCGCAAAGGGATCCACGCCGAAGCGGCTGACCGGATTCGAGCCCACAACGTAAAGACCCTTGAGCTTGCCTTCGGCAGCGGCGGCAATCATCTGGCGCAGGTCCATTCCCGGCTCGGAAGGGAGCGGCGCGCGCCACTCGGCGGCGAAGTGTCCGCCGCCCGCGACCGACGTGTAACCGGGCAGCAAGTCCGGATAAAGACCCATATCCGCCGCGCCGCGGGAGTTGGCGTAGTCGCCCAGGCAGATGAGCTTTGCGCCTGGGATCGCGGCGCCGAAGCGAGCCAGTGACGTCACGTCGTCGCCACGCAGCTCGGAGCCGAAGATGATGACCAGGTTCTGCTCGCCGCGCAGCTTGTCGCGCATGGTCTTCAGAGCCTCGGCGGAGGCGCCGAGCGCGGAGGCAGCGCTTTCGTCTCCCGCAAGAAAGGCCGCTACTTTACCTTCCGCGTCTGCGGGGACTTGAGCAAACATCGTCGCCTGCCGCCGCAACTTAATCTCTGCCGAATTGACCACGTACAGCCGGGCGCGGCGCAGGCGCACGTTGGTGCGGATGTTCCAGGCGAGCAGGGGATGCTGCTCCGTAGGGTCGCTGCCGATGAGCAGAATCGCCGGCGCCTGGGCCACGTCGCGCATGCCGGCGGTGGCGTCCGGCTTGCCGGCGAGCGCGTGGGCAAAGGCAGGGAAGTCGGCGGTGCGGTGGTGATCGATGTTATTCGTCTGGAGCACCACGCGCGCGAACTTCTGCAGCAGGTAGTTTTCCTCGTTGGTGGTGCGGGTGGAGCCGAGGACGCCCAAAGCCTTGCCGCCGTCGGCGTCGCGGATCTCGCGGAAGCGATTCCCAGCCGCTTCCAGCGCTTCCTCCCAGGAGACGGGGGTCAGGCGTCCGTGCTTGCGCACGAGGGGCTGCCGAAGGCGGTCGTCGTGATGGGCGAAGTCGAACGCATAGCGGCCCTTGACGCAGAGGAAGTCGCCATTGATGCCGCTCTTGTCGCGGTTGTCGCCGCGGACGATCTGCGCGCCGCCCTCGGCGCGGCGAACGCCCAGCGTGGTCTTGCAGCCGTCGCCGCAGTGGGTGCAGATGGTGCCCGTGTGATTCATCTCCCAGGGGCGGGTCTTGTAGCGATAGGCGCCGGAAGTAAGAGCGCCCACCGGGCAGATGTCGATGCACATGCCGCACTCTTCGCACTCCAGGTGGTCTTCCTTGTTGGGAGCGATGACGGAGGTGGCGCCGCGGCCCTGCACGCCCAGCGCCCACACGTCCATGCCTTCGCCGCAGACGCGCACGCAGCGGTAGCACAGGATGCAGCGCGGCCGGTCGAAGAACACCACCGGCGACCACTGCTGTTCCTCCTTGTGCAGCTTGCCCTCCATGTAGCGCGATTCCGCCGCGCCGTACTTGAAGGTCATGTCCTGCAGCTCGCACTCGCCGCCCGCGTCGCACACTGGGCAGTCCAGCGGATGATTGCCCAGCAGCAACTCGAGCATGGACTTGCGCGCCTGCGTCACCTTCTCGCTCGCGGTCGTCACCACCATGCCTTCGGTGATGGGGACGGTGCACGCGGTCGCCATCTTGGACATCTTCTCGATCTCGACCAGGCACATCCGGCACGCCGCCTGCAGCGACAGCCCGGGGTAGTAGCAGAACGACGGCACCTCGATGCCCACGTGCTTGCAGGCTTCGATGAGCAGCGTCCCCGCGGGCGCGGTGACCTCCTTGCCGTCAACGGTGATGGTTACGTCAGGCATTTCACTTGATTCCCGATCTCATCGCATCACCGGCAACTGTTCCACTGAAGCCGGCTCATACGGACACGGGCGGCCTTCCAAATGGTCTTCGAACTCGCTACGGAAGTTTTTGACGATGGAGATGATCGGCATCGCTGCCGCGTCGCCCAGCGGGCAGAAGGTCCGCCCCAGCATGTTCTCGGCCAGGTACTGGATGTTGTCGATGTCCTTCTTCAGCCCGCCGCCCGCGTGGAAGCGGATGAGCGTCTTCTTCAGCCAGTCGGTGCCTTCGCGGCAGGGGATGCACCAGCCGCAGCTCTCGTGAGCGTAGAAGCGCATCACCCTCTGGGCGAACTTCACCATGCAGGTCTCCTCGTCGAGCACCACCACGCCGCCCGAGCCCAGGAAGGTCTGTATCTTCATCAGTGAGTCGAAGTCCATGGCGACATCGATCTCGTCGGCTTTGAGCAGCGGGGTGGAGGAGCCGCCGGGCACCACCGCCTTCAGCTTGCGGCCGTGGCGGATGCCGCCGCCCACGTCGTAGATCATCTTCTTGAGGTTGTAGCCCAGCGGCAGTTCATAGACGCCCGGGCGGTTGACGTGCCCGCTGAGGCAGAACAGGCGCGTGCCGCCGTTCTTGGGTGTGCCCAGGCCGGCATACCACTCGCCTCCGCCCAGGATCACGTGCGGGGCGCTGGCCAGCGTCTCGCAGTTGTTGATGACCGTGGGCCCGCCGTACAAGCCGACCACCGCCGGGAAGGGAGGCCGGATGCGCGGGATGCCGCGCTTGCCTTCGAGCGATTCCATCAGCGCCGACTCCTCGCCCACCTCGTAGGCGCCGGCGCCGGTGTGCGCGGCGCACTCGAAGTCGTAGCCGCTGCCCAAGATGTTCTTGCCGAGGAAGCCCTTGGCGTAAGCCTCGGCGATGGCCTTCTCCATGATGTCCACCAAGTAGCGGTACTCGCCGCGGATGTAGATGTACCCCTGGTGCGAGCCCACGGCGATGCCGGCGATGATTACGCCCTCGAGCACCGCGTGCGGGTCGTGCTCGAAGATGAGCCGGTCCTTGCAGGTGCCGGGCTCGCTCTCGTCCCCGTTGCACAGGATGTACTTGGGTTTGGGCGACTCCTTGGGCACGAACGACCATTTCATTCCCGCCGGGAAGCCCGCGCCGCCCCGCCCGCGCAGGTTGGACTTCTTCATCTCGTCGATGATCTTGTCCGGGCCCATCTCCAGCGCCGCCTTGACGGCCTTGTAGCCGTCAAGCTCCAGGTAGCGGTCGATGGCCGCCGCGCCCTGCCCGAAGCGCTTGCTGACCACCTTGACCTCGTCGGGATGGGAGACTAGGTCTGCCATTACTGTTTTGCCTTGATGGCGTAGCCTTCCAGGATATTGTCCACGGTTTCGGGCGTCAGCTTCTCGTGGTAGTCGTAGTTGACCTGCATGGCCGGGGCCCAGGAACAGGCGCCGATGCACTCGACTTCTTCCAGTGAGAACAGGCCATCCGCCGTGGTCTGCTTGTGGCCGACGCCGAGCTTCTTCTGGCAGTGTTCGTAGATCTCCTCCGCGCCGCGGAGCATGCAACTGATGTTGGTGCACACCTGGACGTTGAACTTGCCGCGCGGCTTGGTGGTGAGCATGGAGTAGTAACTGACCACGTTGCGGATCTCCAGCTCGGTCAGGTCGACCTTGTGCGCGATATAGGCGATGGCTTCGTCGGAGAGGTAGCCAAGCTCGTCCTGGGTGTAGAGCAGCATGGGGACAAGGAACGACCGCCGGATGGGATAGTTCCGCATCTTCTCGTCGAAGAACTTGTCGAGTTGTTCGGAGACAACCATCAGCGATCAATCTCTCCCAAAACGATGTCAATGCTCCCGATGGCTGCCACCACATCCGCGATTAGGCGGTTCTGGCACATGTGCGGCAGCGCCTGCAGGTTGGCGAACGAGGGCGAGCGCATGTGGACGCGGTAGGGCTTGGCGGTGCCGTCCGAGACCACGTAGTAGCCCATCTCGCCCCGCGGCGACTCCACCGCCTGATACACCTCGCCCGCGGGCACGGTGAAGCCCTCGGTGACGATCTTGAAGTGGTAGATGAGCGCTTCCATCTGCGTCTTCATCTTCTCGCGTTCGGGCAGGACGACCTTGGGCGCGTCGGCCTTCCCCGGCCCTTCGGGCATGCCGGCCAGTGCCTGCAGCACGATCCCGATGGACTCGCGCATCTCCTGCACCCGCACCAGGTATCGGGCATAGACGTCGCCCTCGTGCCTGACCGGGACGTGGAAGCGGAACTTGTCGTAGCTAGAGTAGGGCATGTCGCGGCGCAGGTCGTAGTCCACGCCGCTGGCGCGCAGCGAGGGCCCGCTCACGCCCATGGCGACGGCGTCTTCGGCGGAAATGTGCGCGACGCCGCGGGTGCGGTCCTTCCAGATGCGGTTCTCCGTGAGCAGGCTCTCGTACTCGTCCACGTGCGCGGGGAAGCGATCGGCGAACTTCTTCACCACCTCGAAGAAGCCCAGGGGCGGCTCCAGCGCCAGGCCTCCCACGCGGAAGTAGGAGGTCATCATGCGCTGGCCGCTGACCATCTCGAAGATGCGCAGCACGTCCTCGCGCTCCCGGAAGCAGTAGAGGAAGACGGACATGGCGCCGATGTCGATGGCATGCGTCCCCAGCCACACCAGGTGGGAGTTGATGCGCGTGAGCTCGTTGAGCAGCACCCGCATCCACTGCGCCCGCGGCGGGATCTCCAGCCCCAGCAGCTTCTCCACCGCCAGCACGTAGCACAGGTTGTTGGTCATGGGACACAGGTAGTCGATGCGGTCGGTGAGCACCACCACCTGCTGGTAGAACTTGGCCTCGCAGGTCTTCTCGATCCCGGTGTGCAGGTAGCCGATGTCGGGGACCAGGCGCACCACATTCTCGCCTTCGACTTCCAGCACCAGACGCAGCACTCCGTGGGTGGAGGGATGCTGCGGCCCCATGTTCAGGATCATCACGCCTTCCTGCGTGGGGTCGAGGGCGGGGGTCGGGATCAGGTGGGACATGTCAGCGGTATCCCTCGACGGGGTAGTCCTTGCGCAGCGGGTGGCCCTCCCAGTCCTCGGGCATGAGCAGACGGCGCAGGTTGGGATGCCCCTGGAAGCGCATGCCGAAGAGGTCAAAGACTTCGCGCTCGAAGAAGTCGGCGGCGGGCCAGACCGAGGTTACCGATTCCAGGCTGGCGTCGCCGCCCGCCAGGCGCACCTTCAGTCGCAATCGCTCTTTCCGCGGGATGGAGAGCAGGTGATAGACCACCTCGAAGCGCGGCTCGGTGGGATGCCAATCCACGCAAGTCACATCGGCCAGGAAGTTGAAGTGGAGGTCGGACTTCAGCAGGGAGCAGGCTTCGCGCAGGTGGGCGCGTTCGATCCAAAGCGTGAGCTCGCCGCGGTCGAACTTGCCGGCCGTGACCGCGTCAGGCAGCGCACTGCGCAGCAGTGCGATGGGGGCGCGCTCCTGGAGCGCTTCCAAGTCGATGATCGCGGGGTCGAGGGACATGGGTTCAGGATTCGCCTCGCTCGAAGGCCCAGTCCAGTACCCCTTTCTTCCATATATAGAGGAAGCCCACCAGGATCACCGCGATGTACACCAGCATCTCGTAGAAGCCGAACATCCCCAGCTCGCGGAAGGCCACCGCCCAGGGGTAGAGGAAGACCACTTCCACGTCGAACAGGATGAAGAGCATGCCCACCAGGTAGAACTTCACCGAAAAGCGGCCGCGGGCGTCGCCCGTGGGGGTCATGCCGCACTCATAGGGCTGGGACTTGACCCGGCTGGGGCGGCGCCAACCCAGGAGGGCGGAAAGGGCCACCATGCCGCCCGCAATCCCCAGTGCCATCAGCAGGTGCACCAGCAACGGCAGGTAGCGAGCGAAGTAGTTGTCGGGCATGGAAGAGCGTGTATATAATGCGCGCCAACAGCGGGTTTCGCGCGTTTCGACTATAGATTTCACTCTGTGGAGTGTCAAGACGCGAAACCCGGAGGCAAGGCACGGACCGACGCGCTCCCCGCGCCTTCGAAACCATGATTTTTGGCTTCAACACCGACACCAAGGTCGGCGACACCATCTACCACGTGCAGAGCGAGGCGCGGCAGAACGACCTCCTACTGCAGACGCAGGTGTTCGTGCGCGGGCAGTGCATCGGCAAGCGCGCCTCTTCCTACGCCGACCAGGCCGTCCACCCCGGCTTCACCGATGAGCAGATGCACGAGTTGCTCAAGACGCAGCATCGCATGGTGCTCGACGCGGTCCGGGGCGGAAAGATGGAGGGCACGGTCGGCCACAACCTGGAGATCCAGGACACCAATGGCCAGGGCCTGGCCATCCGCTGGGTGAACTCCGATTCGGTCTATGCCGAGAGCACCGTGGTGATGAAGCTCGTGGTCACGGACAGCGGGGCGACCGTGGAGGGCGCGCAGCTCACCTCGCGCCTGGCCCTCTCCAACGATGCGCCCATCTACTCCCAGACCTCGACCGACTCGAGCGGCGCCGCGGAGATGAAGCTGGTGCTCGACGAGGCGGCGCTGCGCGAGGCCGCCATCCTGGTGCAGGCCCAGCACGGGGACAAGTCCGCCACCCGCAAGTTCCGCCTGCGCAAGGCCAGCTAACCCGCGGCACAGTCCCGGTACAATCTAAAGACATGAAGCTCCAGGTCAACGGGGAAGAACACGCGTTTTCCGCCGGGCTCACCCTGGCCGCGCTGGTCGAGCAGTTGGGCATGCGGGCGGACCGGGTGGCGGTGGAGCTGAACCGCGCCATCGTCGCCCGCGAGCGCTGGCCCGCTACCGAATTGCGCGAGGGCGATCGCCTGGAGATCGTCCACTTCGTCGGGGGCGGTTTGCTCCCCTTCGGGTTGGAGTAAACGTATGCGGTGGTTTTTCGTTCTAGCCGCGACTGGGACCCTTCTGGCCCTTCAATCCCAGCAGTCCACGCCAGCTCCTTCCGCGCCGGCCGTCCAGCCGCAGCCCAGCCCCTCCCAGCCCTGTCGAGAAGACCGGTCCGTCGATGAATATCTGGCGGAGCTGAACAAGGCGAAAAAGCAGCGCAACAAGAGCCCGCTTCCAAACAGCGTATGCATCGCGGGCTGGTGCAAGGGCTCCGGCGCAGGGAGGCCGGATCCGCGGCAGCTGCCGACATCTCATCCGCCGCAATCCTCGGGTGAAAGTCGAACCGGGGCGAGTTCCAGCAAGGTGGCCACGGAGCGGGCTGCGACGTACGACCCCATCCTTGCTGCACAGAGTGTCGAGGTCGGCGACTACTACTTCAGTCAGAAAAACTATCGCGCGGCGCTGAGCCGCTATCAGGAAGCTCTCGAGTCCAAGCCGGACGATGCCGCGATCTATCTAAGGCTGGGGCGCGCCTTCGACAAACTCGGCGAGGCCACGCGCGCCTTTGAGAACTACGATGCCAGCCTGGCGGCCGATCCCGGCGGCCCTTCCGCCGACGAAGCCCGCAAGAGCGTGGAGCGGCTCCGCCCGGAAGTGGAAAAGGGCGGCGACGACTCTGGCGCCATCTCGGCGCGCAACCGCGCCCGCATCGTGCCCCGCTGCCGGGTCGCGCCCCCTGCGCCCGCCGCTTCCCCGAGTTCTCCCCGCTAGCCCGCCCCGTATCGTTCCAGGTTCCTCCCATCTGCGAAATTCCCTTGACAGTCAACATCTTGCGCCTAGAATGTTTCAAACATTTTCCGCAATCTTTGTTTGAAACAAGACTGGGGCCAAATGAAGCGAAGCTTCTCTTCGAAGGAAGTGGTGGGGCTGACGGGCATCACGCCGCGGCAACTGCAGTGGTGGGACGAGCGCGGCATCGTGGTGCCGGCGCGCACCGGCCGCCGCCGGCTCTACTCCGTCGACGACCTGGCGGAGATCGCGGTCATCGTGGAGATGCGCCGCAAGGGCTTCTCGCTGCAGCGGATGCGCAAGATCATGCGCTTCCTGGAGCGCGAGTTCAGCCGCCGCCTGGTGGACACCGTGCGCCGCGGCTCCGACTACCACCTGCTCACCGACGGAAAGCACATCTTCCTGGAAGATTCCGCCAAGCGGGTGGTGGACGTGCTCAAGAACTGCCGCCAGCCGGTCTTCAGCATCTGCCTGAGCGACATGGTGCGGCAGGTGCACGCCGACATCCGCGGCTGGAGGAAGAAAGCGCAGCAATCGGTGACGTCGGCCGCCCGCGGGCGGCAACGGAGGCCGGCATGAGCGAGCAGGCGAAACCGCAGCTTCGCAAAACGGGAGGTCCCATGGCCATGGTGCAGGAGCTCAACATCCTGAGCGAATGGATCCCGGAACAGATGCAGCCGGGGACCATCTTCGTGCTGGAGAACGCGGGCGAGGTGGGCGAAGACGACGACCCTTACTGGGCGGTGCTCTCCTGCCCCTCGTGCGGCACGCTGGGGCTCATCACCCGGCGGCAGATCGCGGGGCTCATTCCTGTGATCTGCGGTTCGCGCGAGTGTCCGGCGCAGTTTCTCATCAAAGACAGCGATATCGTTCCCAAGAAGCCCAACTAAGGCAGGGCGCGCCCTGCGCCCTCTGTTTTTCTATTGTTAATTGCTGCTTCTCAGAATTCTCGCATCGCCGGCCGGGAGGCGGGCACGGGCACCTGCTCGACGATCTCGATGTCGAAGCCTTCCAGGGCGGCGACCTTGCGGGGATGGTTGGTGAGCAGGCGGATGGCGTGGATGTTCAGGTCGGCGAGGATCTGCGCGCCGATGCCCACCTCGCGCTGTGTCTTGCGCTGATGGTCGGGGAGTGAGGGCTCACGCACCTCGCGGTGGAAGGCGAGGACGGACTGCTCTCCCGCGCGCTCTACCGAAAAGCCCTTGGAAGTCTGGTGCAGGTAGATAAGCGCGCCGCGGCCCTCGCGGGCGATGCGCTCCAGGCTGCGCTCGATCATGGCGTGGCAATCGCACCAGGTGGCGCCGAAGACATCGCCCACCAGGCAGTGCGAGTGCATGCGTATCAGGACAGGGTCGGCGGCCGCCTGCTGGGCGTCTTCCGTGGGCATCTCGCCCCGCACCAGCGCGACGTGGGATTCGCCATCCACCTCGCTCTCGTAGGCGATCATGCGAAACTCGCCGAAGGGGGTGGGCAACAGCGCTTCGCCCACGCGGCGGACGTACCGCTCCTTGCGCATGCGGTAGCGGATGACCTCGGCCACGGTCAGCATCTTCAGGCCGTGCTGGGTGCAGAACTCGATGAGCTGCGGCACGCGCGCCATGGTGCCGTCCTCGTTCATGATCTCGCAGATGACCCCGGCGGGCAGCAGGCCCGCCAGCCGCGCCAGGTCCACGGAAGCCTCGGTCTGGCCGGCGCGCACCAGGACTCCGCCCTTGCGCGCGCGCAACGGAAAGACGTGTCCGGGACGCGACAGATCCGAGGGTCGGGTCGCCGGGTCGATGGCCACCCGGATGGTTTGGGCGCGGTCGTAGGCGGAGATGCCGGTCGTGACGCCCTCGCGGGCGTCCACGGCCTCGCAGAAGGCGGTGCCGTATTGCGAGGTGTTCTCCGCAGTCATGGGGCCGATGCGCAGGTGGTCGAGGCGCTCTTCCGTCAGCGCCAGGCACACCAGTCCGCGGCCGAACTTGGCCATGAAGTTGATGGCCTCGGGGCTGGCCTTCTCGGCGGCGAGCGTCAGGTCGCCCTCGTTCTCGCGGTCCTCGTCGTCCACGACCACGATCATGCGGCCGGCGCGGATCTCCTCCAGCGCGGTTTCGACGTCCGTGAAGGGACTTGGGGCGCTCATGGGAATCGCACCGATTGTAGCAAAAATGGTGCAGCCGGCTCGCTGACCAGGATTCTAGGCAGCGGGATGGAAGAAGCGGATGAGCCAGAAGGTGAGGGCAGCGACGGTGGCGGAGGCGGGGATGGTGAACAGCCAGGCCCAGACGATGCGCTGGGCCACGCCCCAGCGCACCGCCGACAAGCGGTGCGTGGCGCCCACGCCGACAATGGCGCCGGTAATGGTGTGGGTGGTGCTGACCGGAATCCCCGCCAGGGCCGTGCCGAACAGGGTGATGGCGCCGGCGGTTTCCGCGCAGAAGCCGCCCACGGGCTTGAGCTTGGTGATCTTGGAGCCCATGGTATGCACGATGCGCCATCCTCCAAAGTAGGTGCCCAGCGCAATCGCCAGGTGCGCGGAGAGGATGATCGGCCACTTGTAGGGTCCCCAGTCCGCCTGCATCTGCTCTTGGGTGATGATGCCGCCGGTGAACAATGCGCCGGCGATGATGCCCATGGTCTTCTGAGCGTCGTTCCCGCCGTGGCCCAGGCTGTAGGCGGCGGCGGAGAGCAGCTGCAGGCGGCGGAACCAGTTGTCCACCGTGCGCGGGGCGCTGTTGCGGAAAATCCAGGAGACGGCGACCATCATGCCCAGGCCGATGACCAGGCCCATCAGGGGTGCGAGGACGATGAAGATCAGCGTCTTGTACCAGCCCGCCGGGATGATGACGCCGAGCGTCCAGGCCTTGGCGATGGCGGCGCCCGCATAGCCCCCGATCAGGGCGTGGGAGGAGGAGGTGGGCAGGCCCCACCACCAGGTCAGTAGATCCCAGACGATGGCTCCGAACAGGCCGGAGAGCACCACGTACTGGTTGACGTAGTGCAGGTCCACCATGCCCTTGCCGATGGTCTTGGCCACGGCCGTGCCCAGTACGAAGGCGGCGGCAAAGTTGAAGAAGGCCGCCCAAAGGACCGCGATCTTGGGGGAGAGCACGCGGGTGGAAACCACGGTGGCGATGCTATTGGCGGCGTCGTGGAAGCCGTTGATGAAGTCGAAGCCCAGTGCCACCGCTACCGTCAGGATGAGCAGCCACTGTTCGGGGGTCAGGGCAGGCATGGGAGTCTCAGGCGCTCTTGAGCACGACGCTTTCCAGGACGTTGGCCACGTCCTCGGCCTTGTCGCTGGCGGTCTCCAGGAACTCGTAGAGTTCCTTGAGCTTGATGAGGGCGATGGGGTCCTTCTCCTGCTCGAAGAGACGGGCCAGGGCATCGCGCGCCACCCGGTCGGCTTCGTTCTCCAGGCGGTTGATTTCCACGCAGTAGTCCAGCACGTGGTCGTGCTTCTCCAGCAGCGAGACCGCCTTGGCGATTTGCTCGCACTGGCGGATGACCAGGTCCGCAAGGTCTCCGGCGGCGCTGGGGGCGCTCGTGATCTTGTACATCACTAGGCGCTCGCCAGCGGCGTTCAGGGAGTCGAGCACATCGTCCATGCTGGAGGC
>DASYVL010000113.1 GCA_035937135.1 Terriglobales bacterium | reverse complement strand
GGTTGTTGACTGGGTCACCGTTGCCGGCACTCGCTACCTGGTCAGCACCGGGGACCTGACAGAGAAGGGTGGCCAGGGCCTGGGCGCCAACAAGAAGACCGCGGTGATGGTGGGTGGCGGCGCGGCCCTGGGGACTCTGATCGGCGCGATCATCGGCGGCGGAAAAGGGGCCGCAATCGGTGCGGCCGTGGGCGCCGGCGCGGGCGCGGGGGGAGTCGTCCTGACCAAAGGAAAAGCGGTAAGCGTTCCTGCGGAAACGACTCTCAATTTCCGGCTCGACCAGGACCTCAATTTAATGGCGGGGCGTTAGAGGCCCCGGGCTTCACAAGGACCGTTTCTAAGGGAGGACCATATGCTAGGAACCATCCTCATCGTCGTGCTGATCCTGATGCTGGTGGGAGCGTTTCCCAGCTGGCCGCACAGCCGGAGCTGGGGTTACTGGCCTAGCGGCGGCCTGGGCCTGGTTTTAATGATCCTGGTCGTACTGCTGCTTTTGGGGCGACTGTAAGGAGTGAACGCAGTTCAGTCTGCAGGGTCGGACCCTGCGCAAGGAACGTTTCAATGCCTCCGGGAAACTCGGCGGCAGATAGTTTCAGAGCAGTCATGGAGGCTGCAACGATGAAGAAATTCATGTTAGCAATAATGGTGTTGAGTCTGAGCAGCCTGTCCTGGGCCGGGACGACCCGCGAGGACTCCGTCGAGCGGCTGGATAAGGCTGCCAGCGTGCTACACGAGATCATGGCCACACCCGATAAGGGCATTCCCCAGGAAGTGATGGACAGCGCCAAGTGCATCGCCGTGGTCCCTCACATGATCAAGGGAGCGTTCATTTTCGGTGGCAAGCATGGCCGTGGCGTCGCCACCTGCCGCACCGCGCATGGCTGGAGCGCGCCGGCGTTCATCTCCATCGGTGGCGGAAGCTGGGGCTTGCAGTTTGGAGTCCAGGACATCGACTTGGTCATGACCGTGATGAATAATCAGGGCATGCAGCGCATGCTCTCCAACAAGTTCCAGGTGGGCGCCGACGCCGGTGCCGCCGCCGGCCCTGTCGGGCGTCATGCTTCGGCTGGTACGGACTGGAAAGCGGACAGCGAGATTCTCACGTACTCGCGCTCCAAGGGCTTGTTCGCCGGCATCTCGCTCACGGGCGCCGTCGTGCAGAAGGATGACGATTCCACCCGCGCCATCTATGGCAAGAAGATCCCGCAGCGGACTATCCTGAGCGGCTCCGTAGCAGCTCCCGCAGTGGCTTCGTCCTTTATGGCAGCCGTGGCCAGCAGCAGCGGACAAGCCAGGGCTGCGGAAGACAAGAAATAGCGCCGGCTTCCTGCCCTCCCCCGAGCCAGTGCGGTGCAGGGGGAAGCGCAGTTCGGCGCGGGTCAGTCAACACAGGAGGCGGAAATGTTGTGGACCATCGTCGTGATTCTTCTAATCCTTTGGCTCTTGGGCTTCGGTTTCCACGTGGGAGGAAGCCTGGTACACCTGCTGATCGTCATCGCGGTTGTGGTCGTCATCATCAACTTGCTGAGCGGGCGTCGCGATTGACCTTGCGATAGCCCAGCGGTGGGCGGGCGATCCGATTTAGTCGTAAGCGGCGTTAAGAAAGGAAATGCAATGTCATTCTTGCTCTACATCGTTGGTTTTCTGATCTTGATGGGCGGGCTCATCTACGGGGCCACCCTGCTGCACGTGCCTGCGCATTGGGTAGTCGTCGGCGCAGTCGTTTTGGCGGGACTGGGGATTCTGACGGGCGTGAAAACGACCCGTCACAAGGATCCGGCCGAGTAAGCGAATCAGCTTCGCCGGGATCTTCTGGAGGACGGCATATGAAAGCCTTATTCTGGGTTGGGGTTGCGCTGCTGGTGCTGGGCGTTCTCTCGCTCGTGATCCCCATTCCTCGCAGCGAACACTCTGGGATTCAGGCGGGCGGCATTCACATGGGCGTTGAAACCCACTATGACGAAAAGGTATCGCCCTTTGTGAGCGCGGTGTTGATCCTGGGTGGAGCCGGGCTGATGATTGCGGGAAAACAAAAGGCCTAGCTGCCGGGTTCTGCCCAGCCAACGGAACGTCCATCTGGAAGACTCCTGCGCGCCGCTCCGGCGAAAGGCTGTCCACCTCGAGCAGCGGCGTCTCGGATTTGCGAAACCACCGCCCCGCCTGTAAGCTTAACCGCTTCGAAGCCCGTTTTGGGCCCCCAGGGCTCCCAAGCCAGGGCTCCTAGGAATGTTCGATGCGGCTTGAGATCGAGACCTTTACCCAGGGCGATGTGCGCGTCCTGCGCTGCCGTGGGCGCATCATCTATGGCGTCGAAGCCGACGCCCTGCGCGAACGCGTCAATGCTGTTCTGCCCGAGACGCCGCGCATGGTATTCCACCTGGGCGGCGTGCGCGACATGGATAGCGGCGGCATCGGACGCGTGGTCGGCATGGTGGTCTCCGCCCGCCGCGCCGGCGGCGACATCAAGTTCTGCCACCTGACCCCCCAGGTTCGGCACGTCCTCGAGATCACCGGCCTGCTCAGGGTCTTCGAGGTCTTCGCCACCGAGGAAGAGGCCCTCCGCGCCTTCGCCAGCGGCGTGAAGGCCTCGGCCTAGAGTCGCCGTCCCGCGGATGCTAAAGTCTTAGGCGCATGTCTGCGCCCGATTCCCTCTTCGTTCGTGCCTGCAAGTGCCTGCCCGTGGACCGGACTCCCGTCTGGTTCATGCGCCAGGCTGGGCGCTACATGCCTGAGTACCGCGCGGTGCGCCAGCGCCATTCCCTGGTCGAGATCTGCAAGAACCCCGAGCTTGCCGCCGAGGTCACCATCACCGCCGCCGAGAAACTGGGCGTGGATGCGGCCATCATCTTCGCCGACCTGCTGCTGCCGCTCGAGCCCATGGGCCTGGACTTCCACTTCGAGGCCGGCGAGGGCCCGGTGGTGGAAAAACCCGTGCGCACCGCCGCCGACGTCGCTCGCCTGCGCACCGACGGCACCACCGACCTGGGATACGTCGCCGAATCCATCCGCCGCGTCGCGCAGCACTTCGGCTCGCGCCTCCCAGTGATCGGATTCTCCGGCGCACCCTTCACTCTGGCCAGCTACATGATCGAGGGCGGCTCCTCGCGCAGCTACATCGAGACCAAGAAGCTCATGTACCGCGAGCCCAAAGCCTGGAATGACCTGATGTCCAAGCTGGTCGCCGTGCTCGCGCCGTACTTGGTCGAGCAGGCCCGCGCTGGCGCCGACGTCCTCCAGATCTTCGACAGTTGGGTCGGCTGCCTGAGCCCGGAGGACTACCGCCGCTACGTTCTCCCGCACTCCACCGAATTAGTGAAGCGCGCCCAGGCCGCCGGCGTCCCCGTGATCTACTTCGGCACCGACACCGCAACCCTCCTGCCGGCCATGCAGGAAACCGGCGCCAAGGTCATCGGCCTGGACTGGCGCATCCCGCTCGACGAAGGATGGCGCGCCCTTGGCTTCCGCGGCGCCGTGCAGGGCAACCTCGATCCCGCTGCGCTCTTCGCGGAGCGCTCGGAGCTTTTCGCCCGCGCCGACGACGTCCTGGCCCGCGCCGCCGGCCGCCCCGGACACATCTTCAACCTCGGTCACGGCATCCTGCCGCATACTCCGGTGGAAGATGTCCGCGCCCTGGCGGACCATGTTCACGAGCACTCCGCCGCCGCAAAAACCAGATGACCGAGACCGCCAAGACCGCTGTCCTGCTGCTCGCCCACGGCAGCCCCGACCGCCCCGAGGACGTGCCGGAATTTTTGCGCCACGTCACCGGCGGCCGCCCGCTTCCGCCCGCCGCGGTCGAGGAGATCCAGCGACGCTACGCTCGCATCGAGCGCTCCCCGCTCACCGAGATCACCGTGCGCCAGGGCGCACTCCTGGCCCGCGAACTGAAGCTTCCGGTCTACGTCGGCATGCGCAGCTGGGCACCGTTCATCGCCGACGTCCTGGGCCAGATGTCCTCCGACGGCGTCCAGCGCGTGGTCGCGCTCTGCCTGGCGCCGCAGAACTCCCGCACCAGCGTCGGCCTCTACCGCCAGGCGGCGATGAGCGAGAGCGGGCCGCGGTTCGAGCACTTCGAGTTTGTCGAAGCCTGGCACGACCACCCGCTGCTCATCCGCGCCTTCGCGGAGAAACTTGAATCCGGATGGAAGCGCGCCTGCGACGAACTGGGGGCACGTGTGCCCATCCTCTTCACCGCGCACAGCGTTCCCTCGCGCACCATCCTCGAAGGCGACCCTTACGAAGCTCAAGCGCGCGAGACCGCGGCACTCGTCGCCATGGCGCTCTCCGCACTCACCGTGGACGACTGGAGCTTCGCCTTCCAGAGCCGAGGCATGTCCGGCGGCCCCTGGATCGGCCCCACGGTCGAAGACACCATCCAGGGGCTGAAGAAGAAAGGACACGGCGGCGTTTTTCTCCAGCCCATCGGCTTCGTCTGCGACCACGTCGAGGTGCTTTACGACATAGACGTCGCCTTCCGCGAATTCGCGGCTCAGCAGGGGATGAAACTCTGGCGCGCCGACTCGCTCAACGATTCCTCCACCTTCATCGCCGCGCTTGCGGATGTAGTGCGCTCCCGCCTTTCCACCGAAGAACCCGCGAAACCTTTGGTGCAGATCGCCAAGCCCCAGTGACCCGATGAGCGCCACTCCATGAAGCGCATCGTTATTATCGGCGGCGGCATCGCCGGGCTGAGCGCCGCCTTCTACCTGGAGCAGGCGAAGCGCAGTGGCGCTGCACTCGACTATGTCCTGTTCGAAGCCAGCGAGCGCCTGGGCGGCGTCCTGCGCACCGAACGCGTGGACGACTGTCTGGTCGAGGCCGGACCCGACTCCTTCCTCACCGAAAAACTCTGGGCCGCGGAGCTGTGCCGCGAGCTCGGCCTCGCAGATCAGCTCATCGGCTCGAACGACGGCCTGCGCCGGACGTGGATCGTCGTGAACCGCCGCCTGCGCCCCCTGCCGGACGGGTTGCAGTTCATGGTTCCCACGCGGACCTGGCCCATCGTCTTCTCGCGCTTGTTCTCAACCCGCACCAAGCTGCGCATGATCGGCGAACTGTTCTCGCCGGCGCACTCCTCCCCGGCGGACGAATCCGCCGCCGCCCTGGTCGAGCGCCACTTCGGGCGCGAGGTGGTGGAGCGTCTTGCCGACCCGCTGCTCGCCGGCGTCTATGGCGGCGACGCCACCCGCTTGAGCGCCCGCGCCGTCCTGCCCCGCTTCGCTGCGATGGAAGCGCAGACCGGCAGCCTGATCCGCGGCATGCTGGCCGCGCGCAGAAAACACGCCGGCGCGCCGCCGCAACCGCTTTTCACCTCTCTCAAAGGCGGCATGCAGCAATTGGTGGACGCCGTGGTCGCGCGGCTGCAGCCCTCCGCGCTTCGCACGGCGATGCCGGTGACCGGACTTCGCCGCGAAGGCGCGCGCTGGCTTGTGACTCTGGCTTCGGGCCCCGCCGAATCGTTCGACTCCGTCGTGCTCGCCGTCCCCGCCTTCCGCGCCAGCGACCTGCTTGAGCCAGCCAGCTCGGCGCTCGCCGCCGTGCTCGCGCAGATCCCCTATAACAACGCCATGACCGTTGCCCTGGGCTTCGATGCGGAGTCCCTCCTGCCCTCGCTGCGCTGGCGCTTCGACACCGGCCACGGCTTCCTGGTTCCCCGCCGCGAAGGTCGCTGCCTGCTGGCCTGCACCTACGTGCACAACAAGTTCCCGCACCGCGCCCCCAAGGGCCGCCTGCTGTTGCGTACCTTCCTCAACGACCGCCATCGGGACCTCGTCGGCCTGAGCGATGAGGAAGCCGTGCAGGTCGTCCGCCTGGAGTTGCGCTACATCCTCGGCCTCTACGCCGAGCCGCGGTTCGTGCGCCTGTATCGCTGGCCCGCGGCCATGGCCCAGTACGAGGTCGGCCACCTCGACCGCCTGGCCGAGATCGCGCTTCTTCGCCAATCGCTTCCCGGTCTGGCGCTCATCGGCAACGCCTACCGCGGCATCGGTGTCCCCGATTGCATCCGCTCGGGCCGCGACGCCGCCGCGGAGATCGTGAACTCTCTACAGCTGTCATCCTGAGCGATGCCGAACCCGCCGCAGCGGGCGAGGCGAGTCGAAGGACCCCTACCCTCGCTCGGCTTCCTCAATCGCCTCGCGGAGCTTCCCCACCGCCCAGCGAATCTCCTCCGCCGTGATCACCGCCGGAGGCGCGATCAGCAAGTGGTCGCCTGTGTATCCATCCACGCACCCCTGCATGGGATAGACCAGCACTCCGCGCGCGGCCGCCGCCTGGGCCACGCGGCTGGAGAACTTTCGCTCGGGCGGGAACGGTTGCTTGCTGGCCTTCTCGGCGACGAACTCCACGCCCCGCAACATCCCGATGCCGCGCACGTCGCCCACCGCGCGGCACTCCTGCAAAGTGTCCAGCTCGGTTTCCAGCAGGGCGCCGGCGGAATCTTCGGCGCCTGTGGACGAGGCCGCTGCCACCAGCTTCTGCGACTTCATCCGCGCAAACACCGCACGCCCCGTAGCCACCGCTACCGGGTGCGCGTTGTAGGTGAAGCCGTGGACGAACGACCCGGAGCCTTGGGCGATGGCCTCCACCACCTTCTTGTTTGCGATCACCGCACCCAGCGGCGCGTATCCGCTGGCGATCCCCTTGCCGGTGACCAGGATGTCCGGCGCTACGCCCCAGTGCTCGACGGCGAAGTTGCGGCCGGTGCGCCCGCAGCCGGTCATCACCTCGTCCGTGATGAGCAGCGCGCCGTGGCGCGCGCAGGCTACCGCCACTTTTTCCAGATACCCCGTGGGCGGCATCGCCGCGCCCAGCGTTGCTCCGCTCACCGCCTCCAGAATGAAGCCCGCGGCCTCGCCGCCCGCTGCCTCCAACAGACGCTCGACGTCCCCGGCGTACTTGGCTCCGCAGTCCTGGCAGACGTAGGGGCAGCGATAGCAGTTGGGTGTGGCGGCCTGCTCGAACTCGCGCACCATGGGG
>DASYVL010000112.1 GCA_035937135.1 Terriglobales bacterium | reverse complement strand
GCGGTCGAGGCGGCGCGCGACCTCGGGCAGTAAGCCGGCGGCGGTCGCGGCCTTCTCCACGCGGGCGTGGAGAGCCGCGGCGTCTTCAAATGCCAGCGCTGCTGAGGCGCGCTCGCGCTCCGCGGAAATCTCCCGCAGCAGCGATTGCCCGCCGCTATCGAGATACGCTTTCACGCGTCCCACTTCCCCGGCGTACTCCCCGTCCGTACATCCTTTGAAGCAGGGGGCGAGGCACATCTTCATCTCCGAGTAGATGCAGCCGGGAAACTGCGGATCGGGATGGAGGTCGAAGTCGCAGCGGCGCATCTTGAAGAGGTCGAGCGAGTCGTTGAGGAACTTCTCCGCCGCGGCGCGCGAGGCGAAGGGCCCGTAGTACACCGACTTCCCGCGCAGGCTGGTGACGCGACGGGTGATGTAGGCGCGGGGATAGGGGTTGTCGAGGTTGAACTTCACCAAGGGCGCGAAGCGCAGGCGAAGGCGCTTGCGATACTTCGCGGGGAACGCCTGCCGCAGCGTCTGGTAGAGCAGGAAGCCGGATTCGAAATCCGAGCCAGTGAGGGTGAACTCGATGTGGCGAACGCGGTCGCGCAGGTTGAGCCGGCGGCTGATCTCTCCGGACGCACCCAGCAGGCGGATGAGCCGGCGGCGCAGGCTGGCAGTCTTGCTGACATAGGGCTCGGCTTCAGCTTCATTCCCGCGCAGCAGGAAGACGGCGGGCGCCGCCGGGACTGCGGCGAAGACTTCCGCATCACACTCCGGCGCGAACTCCATCGAGCGGGCGAGCACCGCACGATTCTCTCACCGCGGAGGCGCGGAGACACGGAGGAATCCCCGCAGGAAGCAAAAACAGTTACCTGGTCCTCGCCCGGAGTTCGATCTTTTCCAAAAAGAGCAGGAGGAAGTGGCGCACCACGAAGGTCAAGACCCCGAGGGCGAGGAGCAGGACGTTCCAGCGCCCGAACTGCAGGTGGATCATCTTCTCTGCGATCGCCAATCCAGGCGCGACCAGAGCGCGGATGAAAGAGGGCAGGAAGGTCCCCTCAAGCGCGCGGGTTTTGATGAGGTCGGCGCGGATGATGAAGTCCGCGAAGTAAGCCAGCGCCACCGCCACCGTCCCCACGGAAACCGCGATGCGAAGCACGCGCAGGGCGGAGTAGACGCGCCGGGTCTGGGGCGGCTCCTCCAGCACCGGCATGCGCCGCGTCTTCGGCCGGGCCGCGACCGCCGGGCCGGGCTGCTCCCGCGGGGCCACCGCCGGCATGGCCGGCGTGGAGGGGAGCTTCTCCATCTTCTGCGCGGGCGGGTAGGCGGCTTCCGAGTCGGAGCGCGTTCCAGGCGCCGCGATGGTTCCGACGCTGAGCGAAGCCTGGATCTTCTTAAGCGCGGCGGCCACACCGGTGGCGGTGGGCCGCTTCTCGCGCGCCTTGCTCAGACACTGGTGGATCAGTTGCTCGAGCTCCGGAGGAACCCCGGGGACCACTTCCCGTACCGGCTTCGGCTCCTTCTGCAGGATCATCATCAGCAGGGCGGCGGCCAGGGGAGCCTCGAAGGGCATCCTCCCGGTCGCCATCTCGTAGAGCACCACGCCGAACGAGAACATGTCTGAGCGCGCATCCACTTCCGTCCCCAGACACTGTTCAGGAGACATGTTGGTGGCGGTGCCCATGATCGTGCCCACCTGGGTCTTGAACTCTCCCGGGTCGGGGGGCGCAGCGGGTTCTTCCCCGTAAACCTGGGTCCTGCCCAGATCGGCGGCGGCGGCCGGGGGAGCGCCGGGGGCTTCCTTCAGCTTGGCCAAGCCGAAATCCAGGACCTTCACCTGGCCGCGCGGCGTGATCATGACGTTCTGCGACTTCATGTCGCGATGGATGATGCCGGCTTCGTGCGCGACCGCCAGTCCTTCGGCGATCTGAATCCCGTACTCGCAGATCTGGCTGGGGGGCAGCGGATTGCCGCCGATCACCTTCTTGAGGGTCTTGCCCTCGACGAACTCCATCACGATGTAGCGGATCTCATCCGCGGTGCCGACCTGATGGATGCTGACGATGCAGGGATGCGGGATGCGGGACTGGGCCTTGGCCTCGCGCAGGAAGCGCGCCAAGGCCTCGCGCTGCGAGTCGGCGGAAACCGCGGTGAGGATCTTGATGGCGACGCTGCGGCCCAGGCGCAGATCGGTGGCGCGGTACACCGCGCCCATGCCGCCCACGCCGATCTTTTCGTCTAAGCGGTAATTGCCGAGGGTGGAGCCGATCACAGGCTTCTCCCCAGGCGTTCAGGCCTATGCATTTGGGTTGAACTTAAGGTTCAGTGAGAGACAGGCAAAGTTAGGGTGCGCTGTGCTGGGTGTCAAGGAAGAGGTAGATGCAGAATCCAGCCTAGGGGTTGGGCTCATCGGAAGCTGGCGCTCTTGACGCGCTTGCGGAAGTCCTCGCCCTGCATCTGGACCGTACGGCACATCTCGTGCAGGCGGGAGCGCATGCGCTCGCCGATGCGGTCGCCCAGGGTCACTTGGCGCCCCGCGTGCTGCTCCTTGCTCAGCCCGGTGCTTTCCGCCTCGTCCGGGAAGTTGGTGGTGATGATGGTGGCGCGCTTGTCGTTGTAGCGCGTGTTCAGGATGAGGCTGACCGTGTCCCACACCCACTCCGTGGGCTTCACCGCGCCCAGCTCGTCGAGCGCCAGTACCTCAGCGTCGAAGACCGGGCGCAGCACTTCGAGCTCGGTGGTCTGGACCGACGCGTTGTAGGAGTTCTGGATCTCCTTGAGCAGCTCGCGGTAGTCGTAGAAGAGGCAGGAAATGCCCTTGCTCGCGATGAGCTCCTTGAGGACGCCCACGGCCAGGTGGGTCTTGCCCACGCCGATGGAGCCGACCAGCAGCAGACCGGTCTTTTCGACCGGATACTCCTCGACGAAGCGTCCGGCCTGCAGGCGGGCGTTCGACAGCGGCTCGAAATGAGGGCCGCGGGGCGGGTCGAAGTTGGTGAGTTCGCAGTGCTCGTAGCGAGCGGGGATGCGCGCGGCGTCGAGCAGGCGCTGGGTGCGGGCCTCGGCCATGCAGTCACAGCGGGTCACGCGGCGCGGCTGGCCCGGGCCGCCGCCGGCAACCGGCTTCCATCCCGAACCTTCGCACAGCGGACAAGCAGGGGAGGCAGCGTTGGCCAAGCCAGCACCTGACGGGAAGAAAAGTCTCGCGGCGCTGAAGAATCACGCGCGCACGCCATCGACTTTACTCTCGCCGCAGGCCGCAAGCAAGCCGCGCATCGTCAGTTTCTTGACAAGAGCGAAGAAGGGGAGCTAAATAGCGCGCCGTGGCGGTCCCGCCCCCGCGGAACCGTCCGGAGAGGCGGTCATACGATGAACAAGGCCGACATGATCGACCGGCTGGCGGCAGCCGCGGGCATCACCAAGACCCAGGCGGCATCGGCCGTGGACGCCATGGTGAGCGGCATCACCAGCGCGCTCAAGAAAGGCAACCGCGTGACCCTGGTGGGCTTCGGAAGCTTTTCCACGGCGCAGCGCGCCGCCCGCACCGGCCGCAATCCCAAGACGGGAAAACCCATCAGCATCGCGGCCCGACGAGTCGCCAGGTTCACCCCCGGAGCCGAACTCAAACAGGCGGTCAACAAGAAGTAGTCGGTCTCTTCCCAGGAAAAGCGGCGGGGATTCGCTCCCTGCCGTTTTTCATTGCAAAGGAGGCGGCGGGGCAGGGACCACCGGGGCCGGAGGCTGAGCTTTGGTGCGTCGCATCCGCCGCAGGATCCAGAAGCCCAGCGTGGCCAGCAGGATGCCCGGCACGACCGCCACTGGCGCGGCCAGGAAGCTTGCGCCCATGGACATCCCCAGCTCGGAATAGGTCTTGTGGTAGCGCGGGATGACCTCTTTGTCGGTGGCCTCGTACCAACCGGTGTCGGGCAGATCGTCATAGGGCGGCGCGTCCACTTCCAGGAGTTGGTGTCCGTTGGGCAGGCGCTCCACTTCGAAGCTGGCGCTCCAGGGCGGCGTGCCGGAGTCGGACGGGTTCTTGTTCATGCTGCTCTGCTGCATGAGCTGGTTCTGGAGGCTCGCCTCCATCCCCGCGGGAACCAGGTAACTGTGCTGCGGATTCTTGGTTAGGAACTCTTCCAGATCCTTCTGGTAGACGATCTGCGCCTTGGGAGTGCTGGAGCCCGGCTGCGGGGTCATCACCAGGATGGGAAACATGTCCGGAGTCACCCCCGTAACTTCCCGCTTGGCGTGGTGGATTCCAATCGCCTGAAGCACGATCCAGGATCCCGCGCAGCTCACCGGAAAGGCCACCAGGAACAGCAGCAGCCAGGTGAGGATTCCCGTGATCCAGGATTTGAGATGGCCCTTTCCCATGCCTTGGTCTCCGCGAAACGGTGAGGAATCTTACTCCGGCGGGTTGGTGAGCCCCAACGGTAGGCAGGAGCCGACGCGGTTTGCCGGAATCGCGAGGCTCCTGTAAAATCAAAGCTTTCCCGAGGGGAGCTTCCCGCATCATGAAAGCCGGCATTCATCCCGCTTACAACGAAGTGCGCGTCCACTGTGCCTGCGGCAACGCCTTCGTCACCCGCTCCACCCACAAGGGCGACATCCATCTGGAAATCTGCTCCAACTGCCATCCCTTCTATACCGGCAAGCAGAAGCTGCTGGATACCGCCGGGCGCGTGGAGCGCTTCCGCCGCAAGTACGCCAAGGTCGAAAAGAAGTAACTTCCTTCTTCGCGGTGAACGCGATTCGAGCCTCCGCTGCGGCGGGGGCTTTGTTTTTTAGTCGACGGCCTGGGTGCAGAACTTGCAGCGAGTGGCCGCCTTGGCCACGACCTCCAGGCAGAAGGGGCAGATTTTGGTCTCCGGCGTAGGCGCGGGCTTGAGCAGGCTCCTGGCCATCAGGAAGACCACCAGGGCCACCACCATGAAGTCGAGCACGCTGCCCAGGAAATCGCCGACCAGGAACTTGGCGCCGCCGATCTGGAAGGCCAACTGCCGCCACTCGCCGCCGGAGGCAAAAATCCCGAGCACGGGCATGATCAGATCCGCTACCAGGGCCGAGACCACCTTGCCCACGGCGGCGCCCATGATGAAGGCCACGGCGAGCGACATCACATTGTTCTTTAGCAGGAAAGCTTTGAATTCCCCGTACATGGCGGCCTCCGTGATGAGGGGAGCGATTTCTAGCCACTCTACAGCTCGGTTAGAATAGCCCCAATGCAGAAGTTCTGGGAAAACCTGCTGCGCACAGCCGCGGAGGGCTGTGCCACACAGGCCGTGGCGGTTCCGGCCTCGGTGCGCCTGGGCGCGGTCGAGATCCGCCCGGCCACGGTGCTGGCGCCCATGGCGGGGCTGACGGACACGGTCTTCCGCCGCTTCATCCGTAACCTGGGCGACTGCGGACTCATCATGACCGAGTTCACCTCGGCCGAGGGCGTGCTGCGCGACCGCGACGCCAAGACCCGCCGCTACCTGCACTTCTATCCCGACGAGCATCCCATCTCGGCTCAGCTCTTTGGCGGCGAGCCGCGGGTGCTGGCCGAGGCCGCGCGCCTGGTCGAGGGTCTGGGCTTCGACCTGGTGGACCTGAACCTGGGCTGCCCGGCGAAGAAGGTCGTGAAGTGCGCGGCGGGCTCCGGCCTGCTGCGCGACCTGCCGCGCATCCACTCGATTTTCGAAAGCGTGCGCGCCGCGGTGAAGATCCCCTTCACGGTGAAGTTCCGCGCCGGGTGGGACGAGAAGGAGATCATCTGCGTGGAGCTGGCGCGGCTGGCCGAAGACTGCGGCCTGAACGGCGTGGCGTTGCACGCACGCACCCGCGAGCAGGGATACAGCGGCCAGGCGCGCTGGGATTGGATCACGGCGGTGAAGCAGGCGGTGAAGATCCCGGTCACGGGCAACGGGGACATCCGCACGCCCGAGGATGCTGCCGCCATGGTGGCCGAGACGGGATGCGACGCGGTGATGATCGGACGCACCGCGGCGTCGAATCCGTGGATCTTCCGCCAGATCGCGCAGTTCCAGGCGACCGGAAAGTACGAGCCGCCGGGCGAGCAGGACCGCTACCAGATGATCCGCAGCTACTTCGAGAGGCTGGTGGAGGAAGAAATGCCGGGCGCCCCGGGCAAGATGAAGCAGTTCGCCTCCTGGTTCACCTACGGCGTGCAGAACGGCGGCGCGCTGCGCAAGGCGGTGTACGGGGCGCGCACCGAGCAGGAGATCCTGGAGAAGGTGGACCGCTTCTTCGCTGCGGACCACCACCCGGTTCCTGCGGCTGGTTAGAGTCAGACCGGAACAGCCACGATCTTCCCCGGCTCGGGCGACTCCAGATACGCCCAGGGCGTCACCGGATCGTGGGTGAAGATCATCAGCCACTTCTCGGGCAGGGCGTACTCGTAGACGCGCTTGCGGCTCTCGATGGTCTCGAGCGGGAACAGGTCGAAGGCCATCACCCAGGTGAGATCGAGGTGGGCGGTGGTGGGGATGAGGTCGCTGACGTAGCACGCGCGCTTGCCCTGGCTCTTCAGCATCACCGCCTGCATGTGGCGCGTGTGGCCGGGATAGACCTTCACCGAGATTCCGGGGAGGAGCTCCTGGTCGCCCTGCAGCAGATGCATCTTGCCGGCCTGGATGAGCGGGTCGTAGTTCTCGCTGAGGTAGCTGATGCGGTCGCGCTCGTGCTGCTGCGAGCCGTGGCGCCACTCCCCCTCTTGCACGTAGTACTGCGCTTTTGGAAAGGTGGCCACGACGTGATCTCCCTGGCGCACCGTGTTCCAGCCGCAGTGGTCGAAATGCAAATGAGTGTTGATGACCACGTCGATTTCCTCGGGCGCGACCTTGGCGGCGGCCAGGCTGTCCATCAGCTTGGCCTGGGGCGCGAAGATCTTGGTCATGCGCGGGTCGAGCTTGTTGCCGATGCCGGTCTCGACCAGGACCGTGTGCTTGCCGTCGCGGATCAAGAGCGAATTCAGCCCCACGGGCACGCGATTCTGCTCGTCGGGTTTCATCTTCTTTTCCCACAGGACCTTGGGGACCACGCCGAAGAAGTTGCCGCCGTCGAGGAAGTAGGTGCCGTCGGAGAAAACGGTCAGCTCGAAGTCGCCCAGGGTGAGGGTGCGTGGCGTGGGGTCAGGCATGAGGTTCAGTGACTCTCTGCCCGCGGCGCGTTCATCAGGTTCTGCTCGAAGTGCCTTTGGATGCGGGTGAACAGGTGCGTGCGGGCCACGGCGCCGGCGATGCCGTGGGTCTTGCGCGGATAGAGCGCCAGGTCGAAGGGCTTGCCGGCGGCGACGAGCGCCTGCACCATCTGCAGGGTGTTCTGCATGTGAACGTTGTCGTCGCTGGTGCCGTGGACGATGAGGAGGCGCCCTTGCAGGTTGGCGGCCGAGTTCACAGGAGAGCTGTTCTTGTAACCTGCGGCATTCTCCTGCGGCAATCCCATGTAGCGTTCGGTGTAGATGGAGTCGTAGTCGCGCCAGTCGGTGACCGGGGCCACGGCGACGCCCGCGGTGAAACGGCCGGAGTGGGTGAGCGCGTAGAGCGTCATGTATCCGCCATAGCTCCATCCCCAGAAGCCGATGCGCTTGGAATCGAGCATGGGATTAGCGGCGAGCGCCTGGTCGAGCGCGGTCAGCTGGTCCTTCAATTCGACTTCGCCGAAGTTGCGGCGCAGCGCGATGGTGAACTTCTGGCCACGGGCGCCCATGCCGCGGTTGTCCACCTGCAGCAGGGCGGTACCCTCCCGAGCCAGGATCTGGTGGAAGAGGAAGGTTGTGTCGCCCCAGGCGTTGCGCACCGTTTGCCCGCCCGGCCCGCCATAGGGGTTGAGGAGCAGCGGCAGCGAGTGCGCGGCCGCGCCGGAGAAGCCGGGGGGCGCCAGCAGCACCCCGTGCAGCACGGTGCCGTCTTCGGCTTTGAAGTCCACGAACTTGGGTGCAATCAGGTTGTAGGCGGCGAGGCTGCGCGCCTCCCAGAACTTCTGGCATGTGCCGCCGGTGGCGCAGAACGAGAGCTGCGGCGGGGTCATGACCGCGGAGTAGTTGTCCACGTAGTGGCGGGCGTCCGGGGAGAAGTTGGCGCTGTGCGTCCCCGGCTCTCGCGAGACGCGGCGGAAATCCGAGCCATCGAGCTTCACCGAATACAGGTGGCGCTCGCGGGCGTCGCCCTGGTTGGCGATGAGGTAGACGACGCCGGCGTCCTCATCCACTGCCTGGATGCCAAAGGTCTCGAAGTCGCCGCGGGTAAGCTGCTTCTCGAGCGTGGCGCCGGGAGCGGGCGGATTGCCCTCCTGGAAGCGGTAGAGATAAAGATGCGTGTAGCCATCGCGCCAGCTCGACCAAAGAAAGCGGTCGCCGGAGCGCAGGATGCGGAAGTTGTCGTTGACCTCGACCCAGGCGTCGCTCTTTTCGGAGAGCATGAGCTGGCAGCGGCCGGAGGCGACGTCCACGAAGTAGAGGTCGAGGCGGTCCTGGGCGCGGTTCAGCACCTGGGCCCAGAGCAGCCCGTCGCGCACCCAGCCGAAGCGCGGGATGTAGAGGTCCTTGGCCTCGCGGGGCCGGGTGCCGGCCTCATCTGTCTCGCGCGCCTGCGGCGGCAGCGTGATCCACTTCAGGCTCTTCCCCGTCGCCGTATCCACCACCCCCAGGCGCACCGCCGGGTTAGGATCGCCGGCCTTGGGATACTTCTGAAAATCCACCGTGGGATGCGTGGGAATAAAGTCGGTAATGGGATAGCCGGGCACCGGGGTTTCATTCATCTGCAAGAAGGCGATGTGGTTGCCGCTGGGCGACCAGAAGTAGTTGCTGCGCACGTCCAGCTCCTCGGCATAGACCCAGTCCACCTCGCCGTTGAGGACGGCGTCGTCCTGGTCGTGGGTGAGCTGGCGCTCGCGGTCCTTGTCCAACCGGCGCACGTAGAGGTTGTGCTTGCGCACGTAGGCGATGCGGCTGCCGTCGGGGGAGAACTTGGGATCGCCGCTGGGATCGGGCGAGGAGGTCGCCTGCACCGCGGTCCCCGTCTGCAAGGTGAAGTACCAGAGCTGGCCGCCAGAGTCGAAGAGCAGGTGCTGCGAGTCCGGGGCCCAGTGGTAGGAAGCGACGGAGTAGCGCGAGCGGCGCTCGCGCTCGCGGTCGTCCTTGAGCTGGCGGGCGGCCGGCGCCAGGCCGGCGAGCTTTTCGCGGGAGACCAGCACCGCAGCCTTGCCGGTGGCGGCGTCCAGGTACATGAGCTCGCCGCGCTCGCCGGCGTCGTCGCGCTGCACGTAGGAGAGTCGCGAACCGTCCGGACTCCACTTGAATGTCTCCGGGGCGCGGCCGGTCAGGCCGCCTTCGGCGAAGATGGCCTCCACCGTCAGTTGGGGCGCCGGTGTTTGCGCCGGCTGCTGGCCCCACAGAGCCGCCGAACAGATCAGAATCGTAATCAGCCGCTTCACTCTTTGCTCCTCCTGGGTAGCTTGCGAAGGGCGAAAGTTTACACCGTGGGGCGGGCCGATGCCGAGCGCGTGTGCGTGCTACAATCTTTGCCCACTCCCCTCCTTACGGGCAGAAGTATGCACCCAGACCTGGAAAAGCTGATTGCCTTGCAGCAGGCGGACGGGGAAGTCGCTCGCCTGCGGGAAGAGATTGCCACCCTGCCCCGCCGGGTCGCCGTCATCGAGGCCAAGCTGGCCGGGACCCAGGCACAGATCGAAAAGGCGCAGCAGGGCCTGACCGCCAATCAGGCCGTCCGCCGGAAGTTCGAAACCGAAATCCAGGACCACCGGGGAAAAATCTCCAAGTACCGCGAGCAGTCCCTGGCGGTGAAGACCAACGAGCAGTATAAGGCGCTGCTGCACGAGATCGAGTTCGAGGAGCAGCACATCCGGGCCTGCGAGGACAAGATCCTGGAAGGGATGGTGGACTCAGAAGCCCGGGAGGCGGCGCAGAAGGCGGCCGAAACCGAACTGCGGGCGGAAACCTCGGAGATCGAGAAGGAAAAAGCGGAGGCGCGGGCGCGCACCGCGGAGGACGAGAACCTGCTGGCGGAGCAGAATGCCCGGCGCGAGACGCTGCGCGTGGGAGTCGCCACCGACGTCCTGGAGCACTACGACCGGGTGCTCCACGCGCGCAACACGGCGGTGGCGGAGGCGCGGGCACAGACGTGCGCGGCGTGCAACGTCCTGCTGCGCCCCCAGACCTATAACGACGTGAAGAGCAACGCGCAGATCATGACCTGCGATTCCTGTTCGCGCATCCTGTTCTATGACCCTGCGCACGAGCCGGCGCCGGACCCTTCCGCGCACCGGCGGGCTCCCAAGAAGACAGAGGAAGAGGCTGCCGAGCCCGAGGCATCCGTGCTCGAGGCCGGCTCTTCCTCCTCCTCCTCCTCGTGAGAGGCATTTATGCAAAGGAAAACGCGGTTCCTTGAATTGGCCCTGGCGGTTCTGTTCCTCGCCGCCCCGGTCGCGGCGCAGCTCACGCCCTCCGACCCGACCACCTTCACGGACTTGAAAGTGCGGGTCACCTACGCCAATGACCGGGAAGTTTCTATGGGATTGCGGGTGGAGTTGGTCACCAGTAATGAGCTGTCTGTTTCACAAGGGTTCACCGATGACACGGGGCAAGCCATTTTCTCGCGAATTCGTCCCGGCTACTACCGCCTGAGGGTCAGTGGCGTCGGCATTGAGGACGTCACCACCAATAACTTCCTGATCTCCCGAGGCGAGGGGACGCACTTTGAATTCGTGCGGGTGGAGGCCAAGGACTCCGCGGGGGTGGTTGCGCTCGGTTCGGGGCCGCCGGTCTCAGCCGTGGAGCTGAACGTCCCGGACGGCGCGCGCAAGGAGTATGACGCGGGCATGACAGCTTTGAACCTGAAGAACTGGCCGGAAGCCAAGGTGCGCTTCGAGAAGGCCCTGGCGATCTATCCGCAGTATGCGCGCGCCTCGAACGGCCTGGGCGTGGCGTTCATGAACACCGGGGCGCCGGCACGCGGACGCCAGGCGTTTGAGGCCGCCCTCCGTCTCGACGACCACCTGCCCGACGCCGCGCAGAACCTGGGGCTGATTGCCTATAACGAGAAGCGATATCGCGAAGCGGAAGATCTGCTCAACAAGTCGCTGGCCGGCGATCCCATGAACCCGGACACCCTGCTGCACCTGGCCAACACCCAACTGCTGCTGGGCAAGCTGGAAGAATCGGTGGCCACGGCGCGCCGAGTCCACAATTTGGAGCACTCGCAGTTCACCCTGGTGCACCTGATCGCGGCCCGGGCGCTGGAGGCCTTGAAGCGGCCCGCGGAGGCGGCGGAGTACCAACTCTACCTGCAGGAATCCCCGACCGGGTCGGCGGCCGAGAGCGCGCGCGCCGGGTTGCAGGCCCTGCAGACCCAGATCCCCCACTGAAGCACGCCAACGACAATCCTGTGATCGAGGTGCGGGCGCGGGCTGCCGCGCGCCTGCGCGCCGGGCACGTCTGGGTCTATCGCTCCGACCTGGCCTCCGCCTCCAGCCTGCCGCCCGGAGCGCGGGTCAGCGTGCGCGACCCGCGCGGCAACACTCTGGGAACCGCTCTCTATAGCAGCGCCTCGCAGATCGCCTTGCGCATGATCTCCACCGGGCCGGTAGCGGACGAAGCCGCGCTCCTCGAGCTCATCCGTGAACGCATCCGCGCGGCCGCCGAGTACCGGCGCCGGGTGGTCGAGGGGAGCGACGCATATCGCGTGGTCTTCAGCGAGGCCGACGCCCTGCCCGGCCTGATCGTGGACCGCTACAACGACGTGCTCTGTCTGCAGGCGCTCACCCAGGCCATGGACCAGCCGGAAGTCAAAGCCACCGTGGTAGCGGCGCTAGGGGAAGAGTTCTCGCCCGCGGGCGTGGTGGAACGGGTGGATGCGCGCATCCGCAAACTGGAGCAACTGCCCGAGTCGGAGGGCGGGCTGCTGGCGGGGGAGAAGGACGCAACCATCTTCACTATGAACGGCGTCCGCTTTCATTACCGGGCGGGAGAAGGCCAGAAGACCGGCGCCTTCCTTGACCAGCGGGAGAACTACGCCGCCGCCGCCGGCTACGCGCGCGGACAAGCGCTCGACGTCTTCTGCTACCAGGGAGGATTCGCCCTGCACCTGGCGCGGGGGTGCGAGAGCGTCACCGGCGTGGACAGCTCGCGTCCGGCGCTGGAGATGGCGGAGCGCAATGAGGAGTTGAACCGCGCGTCTTCTTCCGCCAAGGAGATCGAGTGGATCGAAGCCAACGCCTTCGACCTGCTGAAGGACTATGCCGCCGCCGGCCGCCAGTACGACACCGTCATTCTCGACCCGCCCGCCTTTGCCAAATCGAAGACCACCGTGGAGACCGCCCTGCGGGGCTACAAGGAACTCAACCTGCGCGCTCTGAAGATGCTGCGCCCCGGCGGGATCCTGGTCACTTGCTCCTGCTCCTACCACCTGAGCGAGGCCGACTACATAGAGGTCGTAGCCGCGGCCGCCGCCGACGCCCATCGGACCGCCCGGGTGCTCGAAAAGCGGGGCCAGTCCAAGGACCACCCGGTCCTGCTTACGGTGCCGGAAACATCCTACCTTAAGTGCATAATTATTGTTGTAAGCTAATGAAAACATTATACATAGTATAACATTGACAGTAACACACTCATATTCTATTATAAATTAAGTGTTGACCATGCGCTTAGCGCGGAGTCCGGACCCACGTGGTTCGGCCTCCCGGTTCTTGCATTGTTGGTTCAGGAGATTCTAAGGAAGGTGAGCCATGAGCATTCGCTGGGACAAGTTGACGCTGAAGGCGCAGGAAGCCATGCGGGCGGCGAACGACGCTGCCTCGCGCCGCGGCAACTCCGAGCTGGTGCCGCTGCATCTGCTCGCCGGTCTGCTGGAGGACCGCGAGGGCATCGTGGCCCCGGTGCTGGCCAAGATCGGCCTCAACCTGGAAGCGCTGCGCGCCGATGCGGAACAGGCCCTGGAGACGCCGCCCAAGGTCTCGGGCTCTACGGCGATGCAGGCTGCGCTCTCCCCTCCCCTTTCCAAGGTCATGGAGCAGGCCTTCCGCGAGGCCGACCAGTTCAAGGATGACTACGTCTCCACCGAGCATATGCTGCTCGCCCTGACCCAGGCCAAGAAGGATCCCGCCCAGCTCCTACTGCAGAAGCACGGGGCCGCGCACGAGGCCGTGCTGAAGGCGCTGACGTCCGTCCGGGGAACGCAGCGGGTGACCGACCCGAATCCTGAAGCCAAGTTCCAGGCGCTCGAGCGCTATGCCCGCGACCTGACGGAGCTGGCGCGGCGCGGCAAGCTCGACCCGGTGATCGGCCGCGACGATGAGGTGCGCCGCGTGGTCCAGGTGCTGTGCCGCCGCACCAAGAACAACCCGGTACTGATCGGCGAGCCGGGCGTGGGCAAGACCGCCATCGTCGAGGGCCTGGCGCAGCGCATTATTTCCGGCGATGTCCCGGAGATGCTGAAGTCGAAAAGCCTGGTGGCGCTCGATCTGGGAGCGATGGTGGCCGGCGCCAAGTACCGCGGCGAGTTCGAAGACCGGCTGAAAGCGGTGCTGAAGGAGATCGAGGAATCCGAGGGCCGCGTCATCCTGTTCATCGACGAGCTGCACACGCTGGTGGGGGCGGGCGCGGCCGAGGGGGCGATGGACGCTGCCAATATGCTCAACATCCTGCTGCAGATCATGGAGGACGGCCGCCTCACCGACGGCAAGGGCCGCACCGTGGACTTCAAGAACGTGGTGGTCATCATGACCTCGAACCTGGGTGCCTCGTACCTGCAGGCGGACGCGCTGCGCACTCCCGAGGCCTTCGACGAGGCTTCGGAGCAGGTGCTGCTTACGCTGCGCAGCCACTTCAAGGCTGAGTTCCTGAACCGCGTGGACGACGTCGTCATTTTCCGCCCGCTGGGCAAGGAACAACTTACGCACATCGTCGAGCTACGCCCGGAGGACCTGCGCCGCCTGCTGGCCGGCCGCAAGATCTCCATCGAGCTGACCGACAGCGCTCGCGAGCTGCTGTTCACCGAGGGCTACGACGTGAACTACGGCGCTCGTCCGCTCAAGCGCGCCATCCAGCGCCTGATCCAGGATCCGCTGGCGCTCAAGATCCTGGACGGCGAGGCGCTGCACGGCGACCATGTGGTGGCGGATGCCGACCCCAAAGCCCGCAAGATGACCTTCGAGGTCAGCCGGGCCTCAGCCGAGAAGCCCGCTGGCCGGGAGAAGCGGCCGGCGGCGGCCTCCCGCAAACGCTCGGCCAGCTAAGGGCGGCTCACTTCTTCTTGTCTTGGGATTTCTTGGGAAAAGTCTCGGTCTTGGGCTTGGCTTCCGGCTTGGTCTCTGATCCGGCGGAGGAGCTCTCGCTGCCGGCCTTCTCGCTGCCGGCTTTCTCGCCCGCGCCTTCTCCCGAGCTCTTGCCGGAGCCCTTGCTCGGGTAGTCGGTCGCGTACCAGCCGGAGCCTTTAAATCTCACCGACGAAGCCGAAACCAGCTGTTCCAGCCTGCCGCCACACTCCGGGCAGGTCTTCAGTGCCCGGTCAGAGAACTTCCGGATGCGCTCGAAGCGATGCTTGCACTTCCGGCACTGATACTCGTACATGGGCATCGCTTGAGTTCCTTCGCTCGGCTCATTCTAGACCGGCTCTCTGCCGTTGTAACTTCGTTGCTGTCATCCTGAGCGAGGCGCTGGCGCCCGCTCGCGCCTCGCTCAGGATGACATTGTTATAAGGGTTGCTGCGATAGCTCGCATAGGGTTCCCTCGATGCGCTTGGGATGTAGGGCGGCGGTGTAAACTTTGCTCGATGAAAGCGCAGGAGCAATCCGGCGGCGTGCTCTACCTGGTGGCCACGCCCATCGGCAACCTGGAAGACATCACGCTGCGCGCGCTGCGTATCCTGAAGGACGCGGATGTGATCGCCTGCGAAGACACGCGGCAGACGCAGAAGCTGCTGAACCACTACGGCGTCACCACCCGCACGGTGAGCTACCACGAGCACAACGAGATGACGCGGGCCGCCGGGCTGCTGGTGGAACTGGAGGAAGGCGCCAAGGTGGCGCTGGTCTCCGATGCCGGCATGCCGGGCATCTCCGACCCGGGCTATCGGCTGATCTCCCTCGCCATCCGCCACGGCATTCCCGTGGTGCCGATTCCCGGCGCGTCGGCCTTCGTGGCGGCGCTGGCGGCGAGCGGCCTGCCCACCGACTCCTTCCGTTTCGGCGGCTTCCTGCCAGCCAGGCGCGGCGCCCGGCTCAAGGAGCTGGAGCACTTCCGCGACTCGCCCCGAACCCAGATCTTCTACGAGGCGCCCCACCGGTTGAAGGAAACCCTCGCCGACCTGGTGGAGGTGCTGGGTCCCGCGCGCCAGGTGGTGATCGCGCGCGAAGTCACCAAGCTGCACGAAGAGTTCCTGCGCGGACACGCCGGCGACCTGTTGAAGCAGTTGCAGGAGCGGGAGATCAAGGGCGAGATCACGCTGCTGGTGCGGGCCGCCGAGGACGCAGGCGGCGGGCCGGTCCCGGTCGAGCTAACGAAAAAGAAGAGCGTCCGCATCCGGCTGCAGGAAGTGATGCAGGAGCGCCAGCTGGATGAAAAGGCGGCGCTCAAGGTGGTGGCCCGGGAGATGGGCGTCTCCAAGAGCGAAGCCTACCGCGAACTGCAGCGCAGCCCGCGCTGATATGGCGCCCTCGCCGCGTTGACGGGCCCTTCGAAATTACTGTATTTTTGATTCCCTCCTTTCGGCCCAGGCCGCTGGGGGACCGCCGCTGGAGGTTACGCCCAGGTTCCACCATGGCTTCCGAAATCAAAATCGATCACGTCGGCCGATACAAGATCATCGGCGAGGTAGGCAAGGGCGCCATGGGCGTGGTGTACAAGGCCACCGACCCCACCATCGGCCGCACCGTCGCCCTCAAGACCATGCGGTTGGACGCCCACGGCAGCGAGTCCGAGGAGATGCTGCAGCGCTTCCGTAACGAAGCCAAGGCTGCGGGGGTCATGAACCACGGCAACATCGTCACCATCTACGACGCCGGCGAGCAGGATGGCGTGTTCTACATCGCCATGGAGTGCATCGAAGGGGTAACGCTGCACCGCCTGCTGGCGGACAAGCGGGTGATCGCTGTGGACAAGGTGGTCGAGTACTCCCGCCAGGTGTGTGCGGGGCTGGACTACGCGCACTCGCACGGTGTGGTGCACCGCGACGTCAAGCCCGCCAACATCATGATCGAGGCCGACGGCTCGGTGAAGATCATGGACTTCGGCATCGCCAAGTCCTGGGGCACCGCCATGACCACCGTCGGCCAGGTGCTGGGGACTCCCAACTACATGTCGCCGGAGCAGGTGAAGGGGAGGCCGCTGGACGGGCGCTCCGACCTGTTCAGCTTCGGCGTGATCCTCTACGAGATGGTCACGGGCGAGAAGCCCTTCACCGGGCAGAACGTCACCACCATCGTGTACAAGATCGTGCACGAGAACCCCATCCCGCCGCGGGACCTCGACGTCACCATCCACCCCGGGCTGAGCTGGATCATCACCAAGGCGCTCTCCAAGTCGCCGGAGGAGCGCTTCCAGAAGGGCGCCGACCTGGTCCAGGCGCTCGAGAGCTACAAGGCCTACGGGCCTGCCGGCGAGCCCACGACGAGCGTGGCCACGCGCTCTTCCTCCGCGGCCGACATGGGTCAGGCAGCAGCGATGGCTCCTGCGGCCAGGAACGAGAAAGCAAAGCCGGCTGCCGCAGGCGCTCCCGCGGCCCGGGCGTGGGCCAAACGATCGTACGCCGCAGCCGGCGCGCTGCTACTGCTGGCCGTGGCCGGCTTCGCCTACTACCGCCATCGGGCCGCGGCGCCGGCGGCGCAGCAGCAGACAACTGCAGCGCCGCAGCAAACCAGCTCCCCACCGGCCGGCCAACCTCAGACATCCCAGCCTGCCGGGTCGCAGCCGGCGGCGAGGCAGGCGGGCTCGCCGACCTCCGGCGCAACCACGGCCGCGGGGCATGCCAGCAAGCCGCCGGAAGGGAAGGCCATCAGCGCACCCAAGGGGAGCTCGCAGCCCATCAGCGTGACCTCGGCTCCCATGACTCGGGGACGCAAGGTCGCGCCGGACTCCGGTGAGATGCGACTGACCTCCAATCCCCCCGGCGCCCAGGTGCAGATCGATGGCTGGACGGAACCCACCTGGATCACGCCCTTCACCGACCCCAGCAGGAGCGCGGGAAAGCACACCGTGGCCTTCTCCAAGGCCGGCTACATCACACAGACGCAGGCAGTGCAAGTGGCGGCGGGCCGCAGCCTGACCGTGCACGCGCAACTGCCGGTGTCGGCTTCCACGCTCTCGGTCTGGAGTACTCCGGCCGGCGCCGCCATCCTGGTGGACGGCCGAGAGACCGGGAAGCTGACGCCCGCGCAGATCGGGGTGGAGAAGGGCGAACACAAGATCGTGGTGCGCAAGTCGGGCTTCGCCGACGCCAGCGTCACCGCCCAGGTCGCCGAGGGCCAGCGCTTCGCGTTCGCTCCCAAGCTGCAGCCGGGCAGCTCCGGCGGCGAGAGCACCGTGAACAAGCTCAAGACCTTCTTTGGCGGCATCCCAGTGGGCAAAGGCCAGGTGGACGTCCACACCGATCCCCGGGGCGCCGTGATCCTGGTGAACAGCCATCCCTACGAAAAGAAGGCGCCCGCCAAGCTCATCCTCGACCCGGGCACCTACCACCTCGTCCTCAGGCTGGAGGGCTACAAGCCGGTGCAGAAGACCGTCATCGTCCAGGAAGGCAAGAAAGTCCCCTTCAACCAGAAGCTGGAGAAGCAGTAGCCCCCAAAGCCTGCCATGGCTCGCCTCATCATCTCTTCCCCGGACGGCGCCATTGGCATCCTGGAGCTGGCCAAGCCGGTGGTCACCATCGGGCGCGGCAGCGCCAACGACCTGGTGCTGGATGACGAGAGCGTCTCCCGCTTCCATGCCGTGTTCAAGCAGGAGAAGAATGGCGACGTGCTGGTCGCCGACCGCAGCAGCACCAACGGCGTGGTGGTGAACGGGAAAACTATCTCCACGGAAACCGCGCTGGTGTACGGAGACCGGGTGAAGGTCGGCGTCTACGAGCTCAAGTTCGAGTCCACCGACATCGCCCCGGTGGTCATCCGCAAAGCGGAGATTCCCGCCACCCTGCGCGACGTGCTCGAAGGCCGCGACACCGGCCGGGGTTTGCGCTCTGTCAAGGCGCCCAGCGGGACCTCGGCCGAGCTGGTGGAGCGCATCCGTCAACTGGAGCAGGAGAAGTACCTGCTGACGGTGCTCTACGACGCCGGCAAGGCGCTGAACTCGACGCTTTTGCTCGACGACCTGGCCGAGGAGGTGATGGCGCTGGCCTTCCGCATCGAGGGCGTGGAGCGCGGCTTCATGATGTTCTTCGACGCGGCCGGCGAAGTCTCGCGGCAGACCGAGGTGCACTACCGCTCCGGTACCCGCCGTGGCGCCTCGCGCCATGCCGGTGAGAAGACGCATCGCCGCCGGCCCGCCCAGGAGCAGCCGCGCATCATCCTGGGCCGCTCCATCCTGGAGCGCATCCGCCAGGAGAAGGTTCCCATCCTGATCGCCGACGCCGCAGCCGACGAGCGCTTCCAGGGAAGCGAGAGCGTGAAGATCTCCGGCTTGCGCTCCGCCATGTGCGCGCCTTTGGTCGAATCCGGCGTCGAATCCGGCCGGCTGCTGGGCCTGCTCTACGTGGACAACCTGGAAAAGAAATTCGCCTTCAGCGAAGAGGAGTTGAACGTCTTCGCACTGGTGGGGGCGCAAGCGGCCTCCGCCCTGGCCTCGGCGCTGGCGCGCCAGCAACTGGCCGAGCAGGCGCTGCACCGCTCGGCGCTCGAGCGCTTCCTCTCCCCGGACGTGGTGGAGATGATCGCCGCCGACCCCAACGTGCGCCTGGGCGGCGTCAATCAGAAGGTCAGCGTGCTGTTCTGCGACATCCGCGGCTTCACCAGCATCTCCGAGCAACTGGCGCCGGAGAAGGTGGTGGAGATCCTGAACGAACTCTTCACCCGCATGACGGACGTGGTCTTCGACCACGGCGGGACGCTGGACAAGTACCTGGGCGACGGCCTGCTGGCGGTGTTCGGCGCGCCCATCTCCAAGGGGAAAGACGCCGCCAACGCGGTCGGCGCCGCCATCGCCATCCAGAGGCTGGTGCTGGAACTGAACCGCGACTCCGTCGCGCGCCAGTGGCCGGAACTGAAGGTGGGCATCGGGGTGAGCACGGGGATCGTCACCGCCGGGAACATCGGCTCGCCGCGGCGCCTGGACTACACCGTGATCGGCGACACCGTCAACGTGGCCTCGCGCCTGGTCTCACACGCCGCCGGAGGCCAGATCCTGATCACGGACACGACCGCCGCCGAACTCGGCGACGGCTTCGATTGCGCTCCCATGCCGCCGCTGCTGGTCAAGGGCAAGTCCCTGCCGCTCTTGGTGTTCATCGTGCGCTGGGTAGGGGCGGCGTGAGGGGAAACCCCCACCCTTAACGGCTGTCATCCTGAGCGAGCCCGCCCGTGGACGGGCGAGTCGAAGTTGAGGCGTTCAGCGGGCGTCTGAGCCCGCTGCCGAAATCCTGACCCTGAGCGAAGTCGAAGGGGAAGGAGCTAGGGTCTAGCTTTGTCATCCTGAGCGAGGCGCGAGCGTGCGAGCGCCGAGTCGAAGGACCCCCGCCATGCCCGTGCTACGATGCCGCCCCAAGGCACTCTGACGATGCATCGGAAGTTCTGGGTCTACATCGTGACCAGCAGAACCGGCACTCTCTACCTTGGCATTACCAATGATCTCGAAGTTCGCGTCCGTCAACATAGAGCAGGAGAGATCGAAGGCTTCAGCAGCAAGTACCACTGCACACGTCTTGTCTACTACGAGAGCTTCGACAGTGTCTTGAAAGCAATCCGCCGCGAGAAGCAGTTGAAGGGCTGGAGGCCGGGTCGCTGAGGTCGAACCAAGCGACCTGGCCGAGCGGTTGCTGGGCGGCGGTGATGATGGAGTCCGTGGCCGGCATTTCAATCCACGGAAGATTGTACTGGGAACTGAGTACTGGGAACCGAGAACTGGCTCTTCAGGCGCGGCGCTTGCCGGAGGAGGACTTGGCGGCGGCGACGGGTTCCGCCTCCCAGGCTTTGGGAGGACGGGCGGCAACGGGCTCATCGCGGTGCTCGACGCGGTCGTACTGGTAGCGGTCACTCACCGTCCCCAAGGACTCGTTGTAGAGGCTGGTCTGGCCCAGGGCTTCCTTCAGCTCCTCGCTGAACTGGTGCAGGGCGCGCAGGTGGTCGGCGGTGGCCGGGACCTCGCTCTTCGAGGTCATGAGGAACTTCTGGTAGCCGCGGTCGATGAGCTTGGAGATCTCGCCCGCGATCAGGTGGCCGGGCTTGGCGAACAGGCGCACGCCGCCCTGCTCGTCCTTCTCGATGGCGGCCGAGCAGTTGTGCTTCTTGAGGAAAATGCGGTGGGCCGTGGCCGGGGCCTCCAGCAGGTCGAAGCCGTGCTCGCGCAGGTAGGCCACCGTCTGGTCGTAGTCCCGCTGCTCTGGTTTACTGAAGATTCCCATGTTTCTCCCTAGAAAACTGCGCCGTCCACCCGAGCGGCCTAGTCCATACGATATAGCCTTAGACGGCTGGCGTTGCCCGTGGACGCGGACTTTTTGGTAGGCCAGGGGCTTGCCCCCGGCAACCGGCGGTGGTTATATAGTAGTGTTTCCAGTGACTTAGCTTGACCGTAACGAATTCGACAACAGGACTCTAAAAAAGTCCCCTGGGAACTGAGGAGCGATGCTCAGAATCTCCCAATTCGCGCTGGAGGGCCTCCGTCGCCACGGGGAAGAAACCTACCCCAACGAGTGCTGTGGGGTGCTGCTGGGACGGCTGGAAGCCGAGGTGCGTCGGGTCAGCTCGGTCGAGCGCTGCGGCAACACCCGCAGCGACTCGCCGCAGAACCGCTACAACATCGACCCCAAGGAGCTGCTCCGCATCCAGCGCGAGGCGCGGGAGCGCGGGGAGGATGTGGTCGGCTTTTACCACTCGCATCCCGACCATCCGGCGCGCTGGTCCGAGACCGACCTGGCCGAGGCGCACTGGACGGGCTGCTCCTACGTGATCACCTCTGTGGAAGGCGGGCGGGCCAGCCGCACCTGCTCTTTCGAGCTGGCCGGCCAAAGCGAAGAGGAAAAGCACTTCGTGGATGAGGAGATCGAGGTCGTAGGGGCTGCTTCGGTTGAATCCCGTTAAGCGCGGCATACATCTAAGGGGAATGATGAAGATCCATATCCCCACCCCGCTGCGCCCGTACGCGGAGAAGAAGGACGTGGTGGAGGTCGCCGGCAGCACGGCCGGCCAAGGGCTGGCCGCCCTCACCGCGCAGTATCCGGACCTGCGCCGCCACCTGTACACCGACGACGGCAAGCTGCGCGCCTTCGTGAACTTCTACCTCAACGACGAAGACATCCGCTACCTGCAACAGGAGAACACCCCGGTGAAAGAAGGCGACAACCTGTCCATCGTCCCCTCGATTGCGGGAGGGTAGAATTGACTATTGACGATTGACGATTGGCGATTGAAGAATCCCCGAATCTGCAATCTGCATTCAGGTGCGATGAAAGCCGTTACCCAGAAACCCGAGACCGGCACACTCTCCAACGAGGAAGTGCTGCGCTACTCGCGCCACCTGATCATGCCCGAGGTGGGCATGGAGGGGCAGCTCAAGCTGAAGGCGGCGAAGGTGCTGTGCATCGGGGCGGGCGGACTGGGATCGCCGCTGGCCCTGTACCTGGCGGCGGCGGGCGTAGGCACGCTGGGCCTGGTGGATTTCGACGTGGTGGACTTCACCAACCTGCAGCGGCAGATCCTGCACTCCACCGCGGACGTGGGCCGCAAGAAGCTGGATTCGGCGGCGGAGACGCTGGCCGGCATCAACCCGCAGGTCGAGGTGCGGAAGTTCGACACCAAGCTGACCAGCGCCAACGCGCTCGAGCTTTTCCGCCAGTTCGACATCGTCGCCGACGGCACCGACAACTTCCCCACCCGCTACCTGGTGAACGACGCCTGCGTGCTCACCGGCAAGCCCAACGTCTATGGCTCCATCTTCCGCTTTGAAGGGCAGGCCAGCGTCTTCGCCGCGAAAGACGGCCCCTGCTACCGCTGCCTCTATCCCGAACCGCCGCCACCGGGGCTGGTACCCTCGTGCGCCGAAGGAGGCGTGCTGGGAATCCTGCCGGGGCTGGTGGGCGTGATCCAGGCGACGGAAACCATCAAGCTAATCCTGGGCGCCGACCGCGAGCAATCGCTGATCGGGCGGCTGCTTCTGGTGGACGCCATGAGCATGAGGTTTCGCGAGCTCAAGCTGCGCAAGAATCCGCAGTGCCCGGTGTGCGGAGCGAATCCGACCATCCATGAGCTGATCGACTATCAGGAATTCTGCGGCGTCCGCGCCGAGCAGGCTTCCATGGCCACGCAAGTGCCGGCCATCGAGGTGGAAGAGCTGAAGCGCAGGCTGGACGCTGGGGAGGACGTCTTCGTGCTCGACGTGCGCGAGCCCCACGAATACCAGATCTGCAACCTGCAGGGCCACCTCATCCCGCTGGGCGACCTGGCCAAGCGCGTGCACGAGCTCGACTCCAGCCGCGAGATCGTCGCCCACTGCCGCTCCGGCAAGCGCAGCGCCGATGCGGTGGAGTTCCTGCGCGCTGCCGGCTTCCGCAAGGTCTGGAACCTGACGGGCGGCATTCTGGCCTGGGCCGACCGCATCGACCCCAGGATGCCGAAGTACTGAGGTCGACCGCATCCATCCCAGGATGGCGAAGCCCCGGCACGCCCAGGTTGAGGGTGCCGGGGCTTTTCCATGGCCTGAGAGCGGCCCGCGTCGCCGGGCCGCCGCGGCCGCCGATTACTCGAACACCAGGACCGACTTCTTGCCCTCAAAGCGGATCTCGACGATGGTCTCCGATCCGTCGCTGTTGGCGTGGGTGACGACCACGTTCTCCGGCGATGCCTGGTCGCGGTCCACCAGCTTGGCGTGGGCCGTTGCTACCGCGGTCTTACCCTGCAGGAAGGTCACGTCCGCCTCCGGACTGTGGCTGTCCCACTTGACCTTGTATTCCCCGGCGGCCAGTGACTTGCCGTTGAGTTGTGCCGCGCTGAACAGCTTCACCGTCGCCGCGCCGTTGGCGGCAAAGGCGGTGGCGGTGAGCGCCAGCACCAACACCGGAACCAGCACTCGGGTCAGTTTTGCGAATTTCATGATGTTCCTCTCTTTTCCCAGGCCTCAGCCTGAACCACGGCAAGGGCGGCCGCGGTCGGGCTGCGAACGCCTCTTGCATTTCCGTTGCGGAGGCCTAGAATGTGCCGCGGGGTTAAACGAAAAGACGCGTCCTCGCGGACCCGCCTTTCCCTTGAGATCGCCCACGCCCCGAGGCCTCCAACCCGTCGGCGGAACGATCTGTTTAACCCCTTAACCTTTTCCTGCCGCCGCAGCGCGTACTGCGCTCCGGCATTCACCAAGTAATTACGTCTCCCAGGGGCTTAAAGTTTCCGGTCTTTTTCGGCTCGACCCCGTCCCCGGAGCCGGCCCGTTCGGACCCCACTCCCTGCATTGGACGGCATTACGGATGTTTAGTGAGCGATAACGGGGGGAGGGTTGCCGGGATGTTTGGCGGGATGCGGGCGGCCGGGCCGCGTGGCTTGCGGCCTTTTCCGCGCGCGGGCGAGTCGCCCGCATCCACACGATCCTTCTGGGAGACGGCCTGACGGCCGCCTCTACGGGAGAGGCGCTCCGGCCGGGGGCACAGGCGAGGACGCCTGTGCCACACGGTCTTTGCCTGATTTGGGCGGCGGGGACGGCACGGTCTGGACACCTCGTAGGACACCTGACTTCCGAGATGGCCGGTTCTACTGCACAATTAAAAAGCCGGCGCGTTTCTCCCCCGAGAATTTGCGCCGGCTCTTTATAGTGTCCCCCCCCAGCTTCGGGAAGGACGACGGCCGCTCATCTCCCAGTTTCGGGTTCGGCCTAACTCAAGGATTCTCGCTTGCGGCGCTCCCGGGGCCCGCCTTCCTGGGTCGCGCGCCGCCACCACAATGCGGCCTGTTATCTCTCCGGTCAACAAAAAACCAAGCTGCCTCTGTTAACTCAATAGATAACTATCCGCGGGTGCGTTATACTTCCCGCCATACTGGTTTTGTTTCCGCTGTCCCGCTTTGCGGGCGGCGGGCGGAGCACATTCCTTCTCCTTCATACGCTCCGCTATTGAGCAGTACGGGACCGTTCTTGCCGCGTCCTTCGACAGCCGTTTCGGCGACTCCACAGGGGCGGGCAGAGAGTGGCTCCATACGGAGGTCCCGCTATGGACATGGCTGTCATTCGTCTGATTTTTGTTCTGATCGTAGCTGTTGCTTGCTGGATCCTGCAGCCCTTCGGCCTTTCGAAGTGGCCGGCGCCTGCCGCCGCTGCAGCCGGGGCTGGCATGGGTCTCGCCATCATCCTGTTCGAGATGCGCCTGCGCGCCATCAGCCTGAAGCGGCTGATCGGGGCGGCCATCGGCAGCATCCTGGGCATCCTCGGCGCCTACCTGTTCAGCCTGGTCATCCACAACAGCCTGGCCGCGGGTAGCACCCAGAGCTTCCTGCAGCTGCTGGTCATGCTGCTGATGGCCTATGTAGGCCTGATCGTGGGCGCCAACAAGGGCGACCTGCTGAACCTGGCGGCGCTGGGTGGCATCTTCGGGGGCGAGAAGCAGTCCAAGAAGAGCTACAAGATCCTGGACACCAGCGTGATCATCGACGGGCGCATCGCCGACGTCGCCGAGACCGGGTTTGTGGACGGCATCATCATGATCCCCCAGTTCGTGTTGCGCGAGCTGCAACTTGTGGCCGATTCCGCCGACTCGCTCAAGCGCAACCGCGGCCGCCGCGGCCTGGACATCCTGCAACGCCTGCAGAAGATGGCCGTGCTCGACCTCCAGTTCATCGAGGACGACTTTCCCACTATCCGCGAGGTGGACCTGAAGCTGATCGAGCTGGCCAAGGCCTACGAGGCCAAGATCGTCACCAACGACTTCAACCTCAACAAGGTGGCGCAACTGCAGGGCGTGGCCGTGCTCAACATCAACGAGCTGGCCAATTCCTTGAAACCCATCGTGCTGCCGGGCGAGATCATGAAGGTGTTCATCCTCAAAGAGGGCAAGGAGTACAACCAGGGCGTCGCTTACCTGGACGATGGCACCATGGTGGTGGTGGACAACGCGCGCAAGATGATCGGCAAGACGGTGGACATTTCCGTGACCTCGGTGCTACAGACCACGGCGGGGAAGATGATTTTCGGCAAGTTCGACGAGCGCGGCGCCGCCAGCCGTGCCGAACCCCGCCCGGAGCGCAAGCCGCAGCCGGTCGCCGCGGAGCGGCCCGCGGAGTAGCGTCGAGCCCCGGCGCGGGCTCGGTGGTTTATACTTTTCGCCCCTCATGAAAGTCATCGTCATCATTCCCGCCGCCGGCCTGGGGACGCGCATGGCCCTGCCGTCCAAGCCGGGCAAGAAGCCAGGCCCCTCCAAGCAGTTCACCGAGATCGGCGGCGTGCCCATCCTCATCCTTACCCTGCGCAAGTTCGCTGCCGCCGAATCCGTGAATGAGATCTACGTTGCGCTTCCCAAGGGCGAGGTCGAACCGTTCCGGAGCCGCCTGGAAAAAGAGGATTTGGGGAAGAAGGTGCATCTGGTAGAAGGCGGGGAGAGCCGGCAGCAGTCGGTGGCCAACGCGCTGGCGCAGGTGAAGGCGGAAGCCGAGGACATCGTGCTGGTACACGATGCGGTCCGCCCCTTCGTGGATCTCGAGATCATCCGCAGCGTGATTGACGCGGCGCAAAAGCACGGCGCGGCCATCGCCGGCGTGCCGGCGGTGGACACGGTCAAGCAGGTGGAGCGCACTGCCGACGGCGCCATCGTGACCGCTACCATCCCCCGCGAGCGCGTGGTGCAGGTGCAAACGCCGCAGGGCTTTCGCTGCGCGGTCTTGAAGAAGGCCTTCGAGGAGGCGCTGGCTGACGGCTTCACCGGCACCGACGAGGCTTCGCTGGTGGAGCGCGCAGGGCACGAGGTGGCGGTGGTGATGGGCTCGGCCCGCAACATCAAGATCACGACGCCGGCGGACTTGGAGCTGGCGGAGTTCTATCTTTCGCAGGAAAAGCGGGGTCGGTGATGCGCATCGGCATCGGTTGGGACTCGCACGAATTCCGCAAGGGGATCCCGCTGAAGATCGGCGGGATACGGCTGGCACACGCGAGCGGCCTGGCCGGCCACTCTGACGGCGACGTGCTGCTGCACGCGCTCACCGACGCTTTGCTGGGCGCGGTGGCGGCGGGTGACATCGGGTCGTACTTCCCTCCTTCGGACAAGAAATGGAAGGGCGCCGACTCCACTATCTTCGTGCGCGAAGCGCTGCAGCAGGTGGCGCGTGCCGGCTACGCGGTCGCCAACGTGGATTCGACGCTGATCCTGGCGGCGCCCAAGATCGGGCCTCATGCCAAGCGCATCCAGAAGCAGGTGGCCAGGCTCCTGGGCGTCGCGCCCGGCGCGGTCGGCGTCAAAGCCAAGACGCCCGAGGGGCTGAAGCTGAAGAACACCGCCATCGCCCAGGTGGCGGTGCTGCTGGTGGAGCGAAAAAAGAGTAAATCCCGAGCCGTTCGAAGGTAATCAGAAGACCCATGAAAAACGCAGCCGCTTTCCTGTTGTCACTGTTTCTGTGTTCCCTGGCCATCGCGCAGAAGGCGGGCCCGGCGGCGCCGGCCAGCGCCGACTGGCGGACTCCGGCGGAAATCTCCGACTACCGCACCACGCCGCGCTATGACGAGACCATGGCCTACGTGCGCCGGGTGGCCGCAGCCGCGCCCAGGCAGGTGAAGATCACAACTTTCGGGAGGACGGACGAAGGGCGCGACCTGATTGCCGTCATCCTCTCCAAGGACGGTGTCTTCGACCCCGCGGCGCTGCACAAGGCGAACCGGCCCATCCTGCTCATCCAGAATGCCATCCACGCCGGCGAGATGGATGGCAAGGACTCCTGCCTGGCGCTGCTGCGAGAGATGCTCATCACCAAGACGCAGGCCAAGCTGCTGGACCGCGCGGTGGTGGTGATCCTGCCCATCTACAACGCCGACGGGCACGAACGCTTCGGCCCCTACAACCGCATCAACCAGAACGGGCCGGAGGAGATGGGCTGGCGCACGCAGGCCCGCAACCTGAACTTGAACCGCGACTACATGAAGGCGGACGCGCCCGAGACCCGCGCCCTGCTTAAGCTGTTCCAGGCGTGGCTGCCGGACTTTTTCGTGGACGACCACGTTACCGACGGCGCCGACTACCAGTACGACACCACTTACGCCATCGACTCCGGGCCGGACGTCGATCCGGCGCTGGCTCAGTGGATCCGCGAGCAGCTCAAGCCCTACATCGAGAAGTCGGTCAGCGATTCCGGGCACGTCATCGGCGAGTACGTGGGCGTGGGCGAAGCCAATCCGAGCCGGGGGCTGACCGTCGGCCAGGACACGCCACGCTTCTCCACCGGCTACATGATCCTGCAGAACCGGCCGGGCTTCCTGGTGGAGATGCACATGCTCAAGGACTACAAGACGCGCGTCACCGGGAACTACGAGTTGCTGCGCGCGCTGCTGGAAATGATCAATCGCGACGCCGACGCGCTGGTCCGGATGAACCGCGAAGCCGACGCCGCCACCATCCGCGCCGGACAGCAGTCCGACGCGGCCGCGCAGTTCCCGCTGCGCCTCGCAGCCACCGATTCCAGCGTTCCATTCCACTTCCTGGGCTACAAGCGCGTGGTCGAGTTGAGCGAGGTCTCCGGCGTTCCGTGGACGCGCTTCACCCACGAGCCGGAGAACATCGACATCCCGCTGCACAACGAGTTGAAGGCCACGGTGATGGTCGCGCCGCCGCGCGCCTACATCGTGCCGGCGCAATGGACGAGCGTGATCGACGTGCTGAGCGCGCACGGGCTGAAGATGGTGCGCACGACCGCGCCCTGGTCGGCGGAGGTGGAGACCTACCGCTGCGAGGTCAAGTGGCAGGAGCGGCCGTTCGAGGGCCGTCATCCGGCGCAAGGCGGTGGGGAGTTCTCCCCCACCGGCAGCGGGATGGGCTGCCGCGCGGTGCGCGAGACGCTCTCTTTCCCGGCGGGCTCCGCGGTCGTGGCGCTCGACCAGCGTGCCGCCAAGATCGCCATCCACTGGCTGGAGCCGCAGAGCCCGGACTCAGCCGTGGCCTGGGGATTCTTCGACGCCATCTTCGAACAGAAGGAATATGGGGAGAGCTACGTGCTGGAAAAGCTGGCGCGCGACATGATGGCCAAGGATCCGAAGCTCAAGGAAGAGTTCGAGCAGAAGGTGACGAACGACAAGGAATTCGCCGCCGACCCGCGGGCGCGGCTGAACTTCTTCTTCCACCGCTCGCCCTGGTGGGACCCGCACCAAGGGCTGTACCCGGTGGGCCGGCTGAGGTCGCTTGAGGGCGTGCCGCTGCCGAAGTAAGCGCGCCTTACTTCCCTTTCCGATCCGGCTTCAGGTCCTTCACCTGGCGCATCAGCATGCGCACCAGCAGGCCGTCAAACTGGGTGCCGGAGAGCCGTTCCATCTCGGCCAGGGCTTCGGCGGAGCTGCGGGTGGTGGCATAGGGGCGGTCTGTGATCATGTTGACAAAGGCTTCGGCGACGGCCAGGATGCGCGCGCCCAGCGGGATGTGCTCGCCGCGCAGGCCGGCGGGGTAGCCGGCGCCGTCAAAGCGCTCGTGGTGATGCGCCACGATCCCGCGCAAGCGCTCGCCGTTGGGGATGACGCTCAGGATCTGCGCGGAAACCTCCACGTGGGTCTTGACCACGCGGTACTCGTCCTCGGTGAGCGGGCCGGCCTTGTTGAGGATGTGCTCTGGGACGACAATCTTGCCCACATCATGTACGCCGGCGGCGAAGACCAATTCGGCCAGCTCGGCGGGAGGCAGTCCCATCTCCGCGCCCAGCACCTCGGCATAGTGCGCCACCTGCTCGCCGTGGCCCACGCAGTGCATCTCCCGGGTCTCGGCGGTGCGGTTCAGAGTGCGGATGGCGTCGCGCAGCGCTTCGTCGCGATGCTCGGCGCGCACCGCGGCGCTCAGGCGCTCCAGGGTCGTCATCAGCTCATCCACGGAACTGAGGTCGCCTTCCTCGCGGCGCAGGAAGCCCTCCACATAGAGGTTGGCCAGTTGTTTCGAGGAAAGCTTTTCCGTGGTGGCGAATTCCCCCGCGGGGGAGACGCGGTTGCCGCCGGCGTGCTTGGAGATGTACATGCCGGCATCCGCCATGCGCAGGATGTCTTCCACCCCGGCGCCGTGCAGCGGGAAGGTGGCGACGCCGAAGCTGCCGGTGAGCTTGCGCTCGGCCAGCATGGGGTCGCCGGCGATCCACAGGCGCAGGCGCTCGGAGAGCGTGTGCGCCTGCTCCACTCCGGTCTCCGGCATGAGGATGACGAACTCGTCGCCGCCATAGCGGGCCACCACGTTGGACTGCCGGCACTTTTGCTCCAGCAGGCGACCCACGCGGGCCAGCACCAGGTCGCCTTCCAGGTGGCCCATGGCGTCGTTGATCTCCTTGAAGCGGTCGAGGTCGATGAGCACCAGGGAGAAGGGGCGCCCGGCGCGTGCCGAACGCTTCCACTCCGCCTGCACTGACTCCAGGAAGAAGCGGCGGGTCTTGACCCCGGTGAGGCCGTCGGTGATGGACTGCTGCTCCATCTTCTGGAAGACGAAAGAATTGTGCAGGGCGGTGGCCAGCAGGTCGGCGAGCGTCCGCAGGATGAGCACCTCCTGCTCGGCGAAGGCGTTCTCGCGCTGGCTCTCCACGTTGAGCACGCCCAGCAGGGTCTCCCCGTAGCTCACCGGGATGCAGAGTACGGAGCGCGACTGCGGCAGGATGCCCAGCAGGTGTCCCTCTCCGGTGTTCTGCGCCAGCATCATTTCGTTGGTGCGAGCCACGCGGCCCATGATACCGGTGCCCAGCGGCACGCGCTTGCCCAGCGCCTTGGCCGTGCTCCCCGCTTCCGCCTTGATCTCGATGTCCTTGGTGGCGTAGTCCAGGATGCCGATGCCGATGTGGTCGAACTGAAAGTTCTTTTGCACCTCGCTGACGATCTCCGCCATCATCTGCTCCGCATTCTGGCTGGAGATGGCGGTCTTGGAGACGTTGTTGAGGAACGCCAGGTAGCTGGCGCGCTTTTGCTGCTCGGCGAACAGGCGGGCGTTCTCCATGGCCACCGCCACCTGTCCGGCGGCGGTTTGCAGCACCTCCAGGTCGCGCTGGTCGTAAACGCCATCGCGCTCGTAATGCTGGGCCGCCATCACGCCCACCGGGCGCCCGTGCATCACCACGGGTACGCCGGCGAAACAGCGAGCCAGCCGGCCGGTGGAGGCCAGCCCCAGTTGCGCCAGCAACGGCTCCACCCCGCTGCGGATCAGCAGCGGGCGGCCGCTCTTCGCGATGTATTCGGTGATCTCGTTGCCTCTGGGGCGGGAGCGCTTGGACTGCACCCGGCCCTCTTCCACCTCCAGCTCGAAGCGCACGCTCTCGCCTTCGACGAAGGCCACGCTGAAGTTGCGGGTGTCGAACAGGCGCCCCAGCTCGCGGTGAATGGCCAGCAGCACCTCGTCCGGGTCCAGGTGCGAGCTCACCACCTGACCGATCTGGGTGAGCAGCTCGAACTCGCGCGTGCGCCGCTGGGCGTTGTGCATGAGCACGTAGTTTTCCAGGGTCATGGAGAGCTGCAGGCCCATCGTGGTCAGGATTCGCGTTTGAGCGCCGCTGAGAGAGGGGCTGCCGTCGTGCGCGAACAGGGCCACGCCCAAGCAGCGGTCGTGGGCCCGCAGGCTGAGGGCAGTCAACGCCGTGACCCCTTCCCCGGCCAGCAACTCGCGCAGGTGCGCCTTCTGTTCCGAGGGGGCGGGAATCAGCGGACCATCTTCTTCATAGAGGTCGCGCACCCGCACGGGCCCGGGCTGCCTCTGCGCCAGCGTGCTGAGGGCTTCTCCCCCGGCCTGCTCCAGGGAGGAAAGAAAGCTTCCGGCGAAGCCGCCTTGCACCGAGGGCAAGACGTTGCTCCAGCGCTCGCTGATGTAGATGGCGCTGCGCCGGCTGCCGATCAGCCGCGCCAGCCGGTCCAGTTGCCGCAGCAGGGCAGGGGCCACGTCGCCGGGCTCGAGCACACGGGTGGCATCCACTTCCAGCACGGAGAAGGAGGGCAGGTTCTCCTCCACCATGTGCCGCTCGTGGCGCTGCCGCAGCAAGTGGATGAGCACCACGCCCGACAACAGCGCAAGGATGCCGGCAAGAATCGCGTCGACTAGGCTGGGCATATTAGGGCCCCCCTCAACCCCGGGGGCTGTCAGGAGGGGGCGGAGAATCGCAGTTCAGAACCCGGGACTTTGCCTGCCCGAACTATATGGGGCCGCCGAAGTCGAGTCAATACAAAGACTGGTACCGGGCGATTACTTAAGTACCTGAAAAACCGCGACTTGACGCTTGTTTCCAGCGGCCCGTAACATCGGTTTCTGGCCCGCATGAGCCCTTCCGACGAGATCCGCGTGCGATTCGCTCCCTCTCCTACGGGATACCTGCACGTGGGCGGGGCGCGCACCGCGCTGTTCAACTGGCTGTTCGCCCGCCATCACGGCGGTCGCCTCCTGCTGCGCATTGAGGACACCGACCTCGAGCGCTCTACACCGGAGATGGTCGAGGGCATCCTCGAGGGGATGCGCTGGCTGGGGCTGGATTGGGACGAAGGCCCGTACTCTCAGACTGAGCGCATGGAGTCTTACCGCGTGGCGGCTGGGCGCCTGGTGGCTGGCGGTCACGCCTACTACTGCTTCTGCACCAAGGAGCAACTGGAGCAGCGGCGCGCCGCGGCCCAGGCCGCGGGACGTCCGCCGCGCTGCGGAGGCGAGTGCCGCAAGATCCCAGCCGCCGAAGCCGATCGCCGGCGCGCTGCGGGCGACGCCTGCGCCGTGCGCTTCGCCGTGCCACAGAGCGGGCAGACGGGTTTCGACGACGGCGTCTTCGGGCGCGTGGAATTCTCGAACGCCGAGCTCGAAGACTTCGTCCTACTGCGCTCCGACGGCGGGCCTACCTATCACCTGAGCATAGTGGCGGATGACATCGAGATGCGCATCTCGCACGTAATCCGCGGCGCCGACCACCTCTCCAACACGCCCAAGCAGGTGCTGCTCTATCAGGCCCTGGGAGCGGCGCTGCCGGTATTCGCACACGTGCCGCTCATCCTCGGTCCCGACAAGACGCGCCTCTCGAAGCGCCACGGTGCCACTTCGGTAATCGCCTACCGCGACCAGGGCATCGTGCCGGAGGCGTTTCGCAATTTTCTGGCTCTCTTGGGCTGGACGCCGCCGGATTCGTCGAAGGAGATCCTGCACGACGCGGAGCTCATCTCCCTCTTCGGCCTGGAGGGCATCTCGCGCTCCAACGCCGTCTTCGACAACGCCAAGCTCGACTGGTTCAACAGCGAGTACATCCGCGCCTACCCGGCGTCGGAGCTGGAGCCGCTGGTCGAAGAAGAGTGGAAGAAGGCGGGAGTGCAACCCGCGCGCAGTGACCGGGAGTGGCTGTTCTCGACCATTGACCTGCTCAAGCCCCGGGCGCGCAACCTGAAGGACTTCGCCACCTCCTTTCGCGCCTTCTTCACCGATGACTACGAGACCGACTCGGCCGCCGCCGCCAAGTACCTGAAGGACGGCGCGGTGCGCGAGCTTCTGGCGGAGTTGGGGGCGCGCTATGCCGGCACGGCCAACGGATTCACCGAGGAGAGTGCGGAGAAGATCCTGCGCGAGCTGGCGGCGGAGAAGAACGTGAAGGCGGGCGCGCTCATCAACGGCGCGCGCGTAGCGCTGACCGGACAAGCGGTGGCGCCCAGCCTGTTCGCGGTGATGGTCGCGCTGGGAAAAGATAAGACCGTTGCGCGCCTGCGCAGCGCCTCGACCCTCGCCGCCGGATGAGGTCCCAAAGCTGAGCTCCTCGCTCAATCCGTTCGGCGTCGAGTACCGCACGCTGCGCACGCGGCTGGCGCCCGAGGAGTGTTGCCGCCGACTGGAGCCGCTGGTGATCCCCTGGAGTTCGCGCATGGCCATCCTTTGGTCCGCCCGCGGTACAGCGGGCCGTCCATTAATCGGCGCGGTTTCCCAATACGGATTCGCGGTACGCAAGAAAATCTTCTACAAGAACGACCTGCAGATCGAGGCCGCTGCCCGCTTCGAGCTGGCGCCGGATGGGACGCGCATGCGCGTGCGACTGGGCACGCGCCGCTGGGTGCTATGGATCATGACTCTCTGGCTCTCCATCATCACACTCGTCCTGGCCGCGGTGCCCTACCTGTGCCACGTCTACCCGCTCTCCTGCCACGGGAGCGTGCCGCCGTGGGCCGCGCCGGCAGTCCCTATCTTCGCCGCCTTCATTCTGGTGCTGGGGCGATGGTTGTCGCGCGACGACGCGGAGTTCCTCATCGCGCGGCTGAAGGAGACGCTGGCTGCGGAAGAGGTCCCGGAAGCCTTCGGTCTGCCCACCGGCTGAGCGGGCGTACAATCTCGCGCTGGAGGTTCCTATGTCCCGGGCTTTGGGTTTTATCGGGTTGTTGATCGTGCTGGGGATTGGCGCCTACATCTACATGCGGCAGGCGCAATCGGTGACGCCGGGAGGCGGTGGCGCGGGCAGCACGGCCACGCCGCGCTCGACCATTGACGTGGTGGGGGTGAAGAACGACCTGATCGCGCTGGCCAGCGCCGAGCGCCGCCACTTCGCCGCCGACGGAAAATACGTCTCCATCGACGAACTGCGCTCGAACGGCGACATCAGCATGCCCACCAACCATCGCGGCCCCTACAGCTACTCCGCCGAGACCACCGACAGCGGCTTCCGCATCACCGCGAGCTACTCCGGGCCGCCCAACGCAGGCGTGTCGCACACCCTGAGCATCGACGAGACCATGCAGTTGAAGATGGAGTGAGAGCGGAAGCGTAACCGCGGCCTAAGAGCCTCGCCTCAAGGCGTCGCCACTAGAGGCAGTTCGATGAAGCTCGCCTGGCCGGGCACGTGGTAGATCCGCTGCACGGCCTTTCGGTAATCCTCCGGCTTGGCCCAGAAGATGCTGGGCACGAAAGTCTGTGGATTGCGGTCGTAGAGCGGGAACCAGCTCGACTGCACCTGAACCATGATCCGGTGGCCGGGCAGGAAGACGTGGTTCGCCGTGGGCAGGGCGAAGCGGTAGAGCAGGGCCTGGTCGGGCGCGATGGGTTTGGCCATCTCCAGGCTCTCGCGATAGCGGCCGCGGAAGATGTCGGCGGAAACCATCAATTGATATCCGCCCATGGCCGGCTGGCCTGCGACCTCGTCGGGGTAGACGTCGATCACCTTGACCACCCAGTCGGAGTCCGTGCCGCTGGTGGACGCGATCAGATTCGCGATTGGCTGTCCGCTGATCTTCACCCGTGCGCTCAATACGTCAGAGACAAACACGACGACATCCGGGCGGCCGGACGCTTCCCGCTGATCGTCCACGAGCCACTTGGGCCAGGTGAGGCCCTTGTCGTCGTAGCCGACGGGTTGAATGGGCCTGGCGCGGAAGGGCACGGGCTTGGCGGGGTTGGACACATACTCGTCGAACGTCGCATCGCCAGCACCCGGCGCGGTAAAGCTCAACTTCAGACCCGCGGTGAGATAGAGCGGCGTGGGTCGAACGGTGCAGCCGCTCGCGCAGCCGGCTGGCCAGGCGGGCAGGCGCCGCCATGTGTTCGTCCCAGTTTCAAACGCCATGACGGGCGGGACGGCGGCTTTGGGCGCGCCGTCCTTGAGGTATTGGTCCAGAAACGGACGCAAGATCTCTCTGCGGAAGGTGAGCGCGGTATCGCTGTTGAATCTGAGGGCGCCGAGCGTGCTGCCGTCCGCGATCTCCTGGCCGTGATGCCAGGGACCCAGGACCAGAAATACCTTGTCGTTCTCTGTGTCCTTCGGCTTGATTGCCTTGTAGACGGCGATGGCTCCGTAGATGTCCTCCTGGTCCCAGAGGCTGTGTACCAGCATCACCGGCACTTTCAGCGGTTGGGCCGCCAGTAGTTTGTCCACCGCCTGGTCGCGCCAGAAGGCGTCGTAGCTGGGATGATCGAGAAGCTTCCGCCAGAAGCCGACCTGTTCGAGCCCGCGGCGCCGCCCGAGTTCCCCTGCTGATCCCGCCTGCATGAACATGTCATAGTCGTCAAAGTTGCTCGTCCACCACTTGGCGTCATTCGCGTGCGTCCCCACCTGCTCGTAAATGTAGGGCATGTTCTGCTGGCGGAAGGCGCCGTAATGGAACCAGTCATCGCCCATCCAGCCATCGACCATGGGGTTCATCGGCACCGCCACTTTGAGCGCCGGATGGGGATTCACCAGCGCCATCAGGGGCAAAAAACCGTCATAGGAGATGCCGAGAATGCCGACTTTGCCGTTGCTTTCTGGGATGTTTTTCACCAGCCAGTCGATGGTGTCGTAGGTGTCGGTGGCGTGATCGACCGGCGTCGGGTTCTGCGGCCCGTGCAGGGGGCGGTTCATCACATAGTCGCCCTCGGAGCCGTACTTGCCGCGCACGTCCTGAACCACGCGGATGTAACCGCCCTCGACGATGACGTCGGTGGCATTGTCGTAGCCGTTCAGGATCGGGCCGAGGTGTGCGCTTGGGGAGTGGCTGGTGAGTTCGGTGGCGTTGTAGGGCGTGCGCGTAAGGAGGATGGGCGCGCCTTTGGCGCCCTTGGGCACAAGGATGACGGTGTGCAGCTTCACTCCGTCGCGCATGGGGATCATCACGTCGCGCCGGATGTAGTCGAAGCTATCGGTCGCGGGCACGAGCTTGGTCGGCGTTTCGCTCGGCAAGGCAGGGTATGCGGGAGGCGGCGGGGCGCTCTGGGCCGCCGACGGTTCGACGAACAACAACAGGGCGCCCAGCACCGGCGCGAGCAAGATCAGCGTGCGAACGCGGTCAATCGTCTTCATGTGAGTTCCCTCGCGAAGGATGGCCATTACTCGCGCCCGTAGGCAGCGCCCTCATCTTCATCCTGAGGGGGCCGCATCTTACTACGAACTAAGAACGGGGCTTGCGCACCGTGACTTCGAATTCCACCGGGAGCTTGGTGGGCGGGAAGCAGGCGCGGTCGGTGCAGGCCTGGAAGCGCAGTTCGCCCAGCACCTTGTAGCTCCCCGCGGGCGCGGAACCCAGGGCGCGCAGCTCGGCGCGCACCGTGAAGTCACCGGCATAGACGTTCAGCTTCTCCCCGGGCGAAAAAGCGAAGGTCAGATCCGTCCCCTCCGGATAGACGATGCTACCCGGCGTAAGGTTCGCCGGGGGGCTCAACTTCAGCCGCGTGGGGATGAGGAACTCCGAGTGAGGTTTGTTGGAGTTAATGTGATAGCCGGGGCTGACGCGGAAGCGCAGCTCCACCCGAACGTTCCCGCCCGGAGCCACGGCCGCCGCCTCCGGCGGCATGGCGATGACGATGGGCGTCTTGGGGACGAGCGAATCCTGCGCCAGCGCTCCGGCCGCGAGCAACGCCAGCAGGGCCAACACGGATTGGAGCCGGAGCCTCATCATTGTTTCTGTTCCTGGGGTTTCGATGCCTCGGGCGTTGGCGTGGATGCATTCACCGGGGCCGCCCCCTGGGCCAGCGAGCGCTTGATGTTCTCCTCGATGTCGCCGTGTCCGGCCAGGCCGAAGACCCGGTCCACGATCTTGCCGGTGCGGTCGATGTAGAACGTGCCCGGGAGATACGGCACGCCGCCATAGGCGTCGGCCACCGAATCGCGCCCCATCACGATGGTGTAGTGGACGCCCATCTCCTTGACGAACTTCTCCACGTCCTCCTGGGAGTCGTCCATGG